>CADBRW010000018.1 GCA_902797155.1 uncultured Lachnospiraceae bacterium | reverse complement strand
CCGAGGGGCGCGACATCGACGGGTGCAAAGCACCCGGAGAGCGCCGAGGGGCGCGACATCGACGGGTGCAAAGCACCCGGAGAGCTAAGAGTAAAGGAGGAAAAACTATGAGTACGCTTCAGAACATCAAAGAAGAAGCAGAACAGAAGATCACGGAAGCATCCAGTGCAGAGTCACTGGAGGAGATCCGCGTATCGGTCCTGGGTAAGAAGGGAGCACTGACACAGATCCTGAAAAGCATGAAGGATCTTTCCCCTGAGGAACGTCCGAAGGTGGGACAGCAGGTAAATGAAGTGCGTGCAATGCTGGAGGAGAAACTGGCGGCAAAAAAGAAGTCCATCAAGCATGCACTCCTCACAGAACGGCTGAAGCGTGAAACCATCGATGTAACGCTTCCGGGAAAGCGGGCCATCCGAGGTCACCGGCATCCGAATCAGATCGCACTTGAGGATCTGGAGCGGGTATTCATCGGTATGGGCTACGAAGTTGTTGAAGGTCCGGAAGTGGAGTACGACCGTTATAATTTCGAGCTGCTGAACATTCCGGCAAATCATCCGGCAAAGGACGAACAGGATACCTTCTACATTACGAAGGACATCCTGCTCCGTACACAGACCTCTTCTGTACAGGCCCGGATCATGGAGCAGGGTAAGCTCCCCATCAAGATCATTTCTCCGGGACGTGTGTTCCGGTCAGATGAGGTGGATGCGACCCATAGCCCCTCCTTCCATCAGGTGGAAGGCCTTGTAGTCGGCAAGGGCGTAACCATGGCAGACCTGAAGGGATCCCTGGATCAGTTTGCAAGAGAGTTCTTCGGACCGAATACAAAGACCAAGCTGCGTCCCCATCATTTCCCATTCACCGAGCCATCGGCAGAGGTGGATGTAACCTGTTTCAAGTGTGGCGGTAAGGGCTGCTCTGTCTGCAAAGGCTCCGGATGGATCGAGATCCTGGGCTGCGGCATGGTACATCCGCACGTTTTGGAAATGTGCGGCATCGACCCTGAGGTATATTCCGGCTTCGCCTTCGGTATCGGCCTGGAGCGTGTTGCACTCCTGAAATACGAGATCGATGACATGCGCCTTTTATACGAGAACGATGTCCGTTTCCTGGGCCAGTTCTAAACATAATAATTATCAGTACACATGCACGGCCCGAGCGAAAGGCCATGCCGTGACCATAGCTGTTTTTTGGAGGAAATGAAAAATGAACACACCTTTATCGTGGATCAAAGCATATGTTCCGGACCTGGATGTGACTCCCCAGGAGTTCGTCGACCGGATCACCCTTTCCGGCTCCCATGTTGAGGGCCACAAAGTATACAATAAGAATCTGGAGAAGATCGTAGTTGGAAAGATCCTCTCCATCGAGCGTCACCCCGATGCGGACAAGCTGGTGGTATGTCAGGTGGATGTGGGCCAGGACGCGCCCATTCAGATCGTGACAGGTGCGCCGAATGTGAAGGTTGGGGACGTGGTTCCCACCGTTCTTGACGGCGGTAAGGTAGCCGGCGGTCATGATGGCAGCGAGCCTCCGAAGGATGGGATCAAGATCAAGAAGGGCAAGCTCCGCGGAGTGGAATCCTTCGGTATGATGTGCGCCATCGAAGAGCTGGGATCCTCCCGTGAGCTCTATCCCGAGGCACCGGAGGACGGGGTCTATGTATTTCCCGAGGATGCGGATGTAAAGCCGGGTGATGATGCGGTTGCCGCACTGGGCCTGGATGATACAAATGTAGAATACGAGATCACCTCCAATCGTGTGGACTGCTTCTCCATTCTGGGTATGGCAAGAGAGGCGGCTGCCACATTTGACCTGCCCTTCTATCCCCCGGAGGTAAAGGTGGAGGAGAAGTGCCCTGAGAAGACTTCGGATTATATCTCCGTGGAGATCCAGGATCCGGATCTCTGCAAGCGTTATATCGCGAGAGTAGTAAAGAATGTGAAGATCGCTCCCTCCCCTAAGTGGCTTCAGAGACGTCTTCGTGCACAGGGGATCCGTGCCATCAACAATATCGTGGATATCACTAACTATGTGATGGAAGAGTATGGCCAGCCCATGCACGCCTTTGATCTGGAGACCATCGCAGGTCATAAGATCGTGGTGAAGCGTGCAAAGGACGGCGATGTATTCAAGACTCTGGATGGAGTTGAGCGTACACTTGATTCAAATGTACTGATGATCTGTGACGGTGAGAAGGAGGTTGCGATCGGCGGTATCATGGGCGGTGAGAATTCCATGGTTACCGATTCCATGACCACACTGCTTTTTGAGGCGGCCTGCTTCGACGGAACGAATATCCGTCTTTCCGAGCGTCGTCTTGGCCTTCGTACAGATGCTGCAGGCAAGTTTGAGAAGGGACTGGATCCCAATCTGGCAGAGCAGGCCATCAACCGTGCCTGCCAGCTTATCGAGGAGATGGGCTGTGGTGAAGTTCTGCAGGGTTCCGTGGATGTATACCCGGATCCGGTAGAGCCCTGGCAGCTGCCCTTCGAACCCGAGAAGATGAATCACCTTCTGGGACTTTCCGTGCCGGTAGAGCAGATGCTGCACATTTTCGAGAACTTAGGCCTTGACTATGATCCGGATTCGGAAATGCTGACCATCCCCACTTATCGTCAGGACCTTCACTGCATGGCGGATCTGGCAGAAGAGGTGGCCCGTTTCTATGGATACGATAAGATCCCGTCAACCCTGACGACCATCAATGCAGGTATCGGAGGCCTTCCGGTCAATCAGCTGATCCGTGCCGTGGCACGTTCCGTGGCAGAGGCCAACGGTTTCTATGGCGGTATGACCTACTCCTTCGAAAGTCCTAAGGTATTCGATAAGCTGCTGATCCCGGAGGATCACGAGCTTCGTCAGGCAATCCGCATCAGCAATCCGCTGGGTGAAGATTTCAGCATCCTGAGGACCACACCGCTGGCGGGTATGATGACGTCCCTTGCTACAAACTTTAACCGCAGAAATAAAAATGTGCGTCTCTACGAGATGGGCAATGTCTATCTGCCCCACAGCCTGCCACTCACCGAGCTTCCGGATGAGAAGCTGCAGCTGACCCTTGGAATGTACGGTGAGGGAGATTTCTTCACTCTGAAGGGTGTGGTTGAGGAAATGCTGGAGAAACTGAACTTCGGCGCTGATGTGGAGTACGTGCCGACCACAGTGTTCCCGTTCCTGCACCCGGGCCGTCAGGCAGAGATCCGGAAGGGCAAGCTTCTGGTTGGTTATCTGGGACAGGTTCACCCTGAAGCAGTGGAAAACTTTGACATGAAGACGGATGTTTATGTTGCGGTTCTGGATATGGATACCGTGACCATGCTGGCGAAGTCTGAGGTGAAGTATGCCGGACTTGCAAGATTCCCGGGCTCTTCCCGCGACCTTGCGCTTGTCTGCGACAAGTCCGTGCTGGCCGGTGACATCGAGAAGATCCTGAAGAAATGTGGCGGCGAGCTTCTGGAGCATGTAACTCTCTTCGATGTATACGAGGGTGAGCAGCTGGGTGAGGGCAAGAAGTCTCTGGCTTACAGTCTGCTGTTCCGGGCAAAGGACCGCACCCTGGCAGATACAGAGGTGAATGAGAAGATTGAAAAGATGCTGAAGGCACTTAACGAAAAGGGTATCACACTTAGAGCGTAACCGGATATTGAACATATGAAAGTATCGGATTTTAACTATGAGCTTCCCGAGGAACTGATCGCCCAGGATCCCCTGGAGCGGCGCAGTGACTCGCGGCTCATGGTATTAAACAGAAAAGAGAATACCATAGAACATAAGCATTTCCGGGACATTACAGAGTATCTGAATCCCGGAGACTGCCTTGTGGTAAATGACACGAAGGTGATCCCTGCCCGTCTTCTGGGCGTGAAGCCGGATACAGGTGCGGCCGTTGAGGTGCTGCTCCTCCGGAATCATGGTGACAACGTTTGGGAAGCACTGGTGCGTCCCGGAAAGAAGCTTCGGCCGGGAGCTGAGGTGTCCTTCGGTGACGGGCTTCTTACAGGAACCATCGAGAAGGTGTTGGAGGACGGTAACCGTCTGGTCCGGTTCCATTATGAAGGAATCTGGGAGGAGCTGCTGGACAGGCTGGGGGAAATGCCTCTGCCGCCGTACATCACCCACAAGCTGCAGGATAAGGACCGCTATCAGACGGTGTATGCGACCCATGAGGGATCTGCTGCGGCACCTACTGCCGGACTGCATTTTACACCTGAGCTGCTGGAGGAACTGAAAGCAAAGGGTGTACGGATCGCAAGACTGACCCTGCATGTGGGACTTGGGACCTTCCGACCTGTGAAGGTGGACACCATTGAAGAGCATCATATGCACAGTGAGTACTACGAGCTTACGCAGGAAGCTGCGGACCTGATCAACGGGACCAAGGCAGAAGGCGGAAGAGTGATCTCTGTCGGGACCACCAGCACCAGGACACTGGAGACCATAGCAAATGTGCTTGCGACGAAGGAGAATGAAGAGGGCGCTGATAACCCGGAGGGTTGCCATGTGGTATGGGCGGAAAACGATGATTCCGGTTTTCGGCCTCTCAGGGCATGCAGCGGCTGGACGGACATTTTCCTTTATCCGGGCTACCGTTTCCGGGTAGTGGACGGTCTGATCACGAATTT
>CADBRW010000017.1 GCA_902797155.1 uncultured Lachnospiraceae bacterium | reverse complement strand
GCTGAGCCATGCAGGACTGCGAGATCGACGGGCGCAGCGTGCCGGTGGCACGCGTTATGCGCCGAATCGACCAAGCCGGCAGGCGCGACTGCGAAGCATCCTGAGAGCCGGCATGGCTCAGCGAAGGATACCTTAGAATAAATCATACGACATTGGGGGTTGCACATGGAAATAAAAGAAATGATCGACGCGGGCAAAACCGCGATAGGAATTGAGTTCGGCTCCACCCGGATCAAGGCGGTCATGGTAGACCGGGCCGGAAAGCCCATTGCAGAAGGCGGACATACCTGGGAGAACCAGTATGTGGACGGCCTCTGGACCTACAGTCTGGATATGATCTGGGACGGACTGCAGGATGCATATGCACAGCTGGCCAGGGATGTGCAGGAGAAATACGGCACTGTGATCCGTACCACCTCCGCCATCGGATTCTCCGCCATGATGCACGGCTACATGGCATTTGATAAAGAGGACCGGCTCCTGGTTCCCTTCCGTACCTGGAGAAACACCGTGACAGGTGAAGCTGCTGCGGAGCTTACGAAGGAGTTTGGCTTCAACATCCCGCAGCGTTGGAGCATCGCACATTTGCATCAGGCTGTTCTGAACGGAGAGCCGCATGTGCCGGACATTACCTTCTTTACCACGCTGGCCGGGTATATACACTGGCAGCTGACGGGAGAGAAGGTTCTGGGGGTGGGAGATGCATCGGGCATGTTCCCCATCGACAGCCGGACCAGAGATTACAACAAAGACTATCTTGCAAAATATGAGGCACTTGTTGCTGAACGCGGCTTTTCATGGAAGCTGTCCGGGATCCTTCCGAAGGTACTGGTTGCCGGACAGGCTGCGGGGAAGCTGACGGAAGAAGGCGCAGCGAAATTGGATGTCAGCGGAAATCTTGCTGCAGGCATCCCGCTCTGTCCGCCGGAGGGCGACGCAGGTACCGGCATGGTAGCGACCAACAGCGTTGCAGTCCGCACCGGAAATGTGTCCGCCGGAACCTCTATCTTCGCCATGATCGTTATGGAGCAGGCCCTGAAGGAGGTCCATGAGGAGATCGACGTTGTGACCACGCCAGTGGGAGACGATGTGGCCATGGTGCATTGCAACAACTGCACCTCGGATATCAATGCCTGGGCAGGAATCTTCCGTCAGTTTGCAGATGCCATCGGTGCCCCGGTGGATACGGACAAGCTTTACACCACCCTCTTTACCGCGGCTCTGGACGGAGCTCCGGACTGTGGTGGATTGGCAGGCTTCAACTATTTCTCCGGTGAGCCGGTAACGGGCTTCACGGAAGGTCGTCCGGTATTTGCAAGAAAAGTTGATGCGGATTTCTCCCTGGCGAACTTCATGCGGCTGCATCTCTACTCTGCAGTCAGCACACTGAAGGTGGGACTGGATATCCTGCTGCAGGGCGAAGGCGTTAAGGTGGATCAGCTGTACGGACACGGCGGATTCTTCAAGACGAAGGAAGTGGGACAGCGCATCATGTCGGCAGCGACAGGCGGGCCCATCACCGTTATGGAGACAGCCGGAGAAGGCGGTGCCTGGGGCATGGCCGTTCTGGCGCTTTACCTGGAAGCAGCCGGATCCTCTTCCCTGTCCGAGTACCTCAGTGAGGTGATCTTCGCAGGTGAGCAGGGGACAACCGTTACAGCCACAGCAGAAGAGATCGACGGATTCACCCGTTTTATGGAGCTGTTTAAGGCAACACTGCCTGTTGAGAAGGCGGCTGTGGAAACTTTGTAAATGACGGACGTGACGGAGGAACATTTTCCGTGTCACACCGCATAAGGAGAGAAGAACATGCTGGAAGAACTTAAGAAGAAAGTATACGAAGCAAATATGGAGCTTCCCCGCAGGGGACTGGTCACCTATACCTGGGGAAATGTCAGCGGAATCGACCGTGAATCCGGCCTTTTCGTTATCAAGCCCAGTGGTGTGGACTATGAGACCATGAAATGGGAGGATATGGTGGTGATGGATCTTGCAGGAAACAAGGTGGAGGGTGACCTCCGTCCGTCCTCGGATACACCGACCCATCTGGTCCTTTACCGCTACTATAAGGAGATCGGAGGCATCGTGCATACCCACAGCCCGGAGGCAACCTCCTGGGCCCAGGCAGGCCGCAGCATTCCGCTGTACGGAACCACCCATGCAGATTATTTCTTCGGAGAGATTCCCTGTGCGCGGAATCTGACACCGGAGGAGATCAACGAAGCCTATGAAAGCAATACCGGTCTTGTGATCATCGAGACCTTCGAGAAGAAGGGGATCAATCCCATGTACACGCCGGGAGTGCTCTGCACGAATCACGGCCCATTTACCTGGGGCAAGGATCCGGCCGAGGCGGTCCACAATGCAGTGGTACTGGAAGAGGTTGCAAAGATGGCGCTGAAGACCGAGCTCATCAATCCTGAGGTGCGTCCTGCACCGGACTGCATCCGTGACAAGCATTTCTATCGGAAGCACGGAGAGAATGCATACTACGGACAGGGCTAAGGGGTCAGACCCCATTACAAAAATGTTACATGCGCGTACGTGCAAAATCGGGGACGGTTCCGAACAGCTCGGATCCGTCCCCTTTCGCATCTTGCCTGATTGATTTTACGTTTATCAACCGATATAATGATTTGTATGGATATGGGATGTGTTATTTTGTAATGCTGAACAGGAAAGGTTGGTATTTCAGATGGATTCTGAAAACAAAGTGGAAGTAGGATTGGAAACAGGAACCGTTCTTAAGGCTCGTTATCGTGTGGATGAAATCATCGGAATGGGTGGCTTCGGAATCACGTATCGTGCATGGGATCTTGTGTTTGAACGCCAGGTGGCGATGAAGGAGTACTTCCCTGTCGGTATCGTTACCAGAACACAAGGCATGACTGTGTCTGCCATTTCAAGGAATCTGACGGAGTCACTGAAACATGGTATCAGACGTTTCCTGCAGGAGGCAAGAGACCTGATGCGTTTTCAGGAGAACCCCGGGATCGTTTCGGTTCTTGATTTCTTTGAAGAGAACGGAACGGCCTATATGGTTATGGAGTATCTGGATGGATGCACATTGAAGGACTATCTTGCGGCAAATCAGGGGAAGATCGATGATGCCATGTCCATTCATGTTATTTTTTCTCTGATGAAGGTGTTGGAGGCGGTTCATGCAGAGGGTCTGGTTCACAGAGACATCTCTCCGGACAATGTGTACATATGCAGGAACCGTTCAATCAAGCTGATCGATTTTGGGGCAGCCAAGATCGTCAATCAGGATGTCAATTCGTCTTCGGTGGTATTAAAGCACGGCTATGCTCCGGTGGAGCAGTATTCGAAAAATGGAAATATCGGACCATGGACGGATGTGTATGCTTTCGGTGCATTGGTATATTACATGAAGACAGGCGTGCGTCCGGTTGAATCGGTAGAACGGATAATTGCGGACGAGCTTGTTCCGCCCAAGACTTTAAATCCGGCTATATCGGACCATCTGAACAGAGTTATCATGAAAGCGATGTCCATCAAGCCGGAGGATCGTTATCAGAATATGGGGGAAATGAGTGCGGATTTCCTGGCTGATGAAAATGATCGGCCTGTGCAGGCGACGCAGCAGACCCCGCAACCGATGTGGTCGCAGCAGACCCCGCAACCGATGTGGTCGCAGCAGACCCCGCAACAGAAGACGCAACCGGCATGGCCGCAGCAGACGGCACAACCGGCGTGGTCGCAGCAGAACCCGCAGCAGACGGCACAACCGGCGTGGTCGCAGCAGAACCCGCAGCAGATGACACAATCGGCGTGGTCGCAGCAGACACCGCAGACAACACAGCAGACACCCCAGCCGGCATGGTCACCGGCTAACAGGAATCCGGCTCCGGTGAAACCGACAGCGGGCGGATCCCGTAAAAAACTGATCCTTATTCTGTCGGCTGCGCTGGCTGTCCTGATCGCCGGAATGATCATATTCTTTGCAACCCGGGATTCCGGTCATTCATCAGGTTCAGGTGGAACCGCATCCGTGCGGGAAAATGTAACGACAGGGACGGCAACAGAGAACAAAACGGTATCGACGGAAGGGAAGACCACGGAAAGCACGAGGCAGGCTGCAAGTACGGAACAGGATACGCAGGCGAAGGCACAGCATTCGGTCATCAAGGTTGGTGTGATCAATTCTGTGCCGGGAGAGTCCGGATATCGTGAGGCAAATGTAAAGGATATCGAGGCGTTGTTCACCAAGGAAAACGGTTACGAGCTGGCCACCTGCTACTCTTTAAAGAATGATGAGCAGATAGCAGGTGCGAAGAGGTTCATTCAGGACGGCTTTGATTATATTCTTCTGTGTGCGGCGGATACGTCCGGTTGGGATGCAGTCCTGAGGGACGCAAAGACCGCCGGGGTGAAGGTGATCCTGTTCGACAGAACCATTGATGTGGATCCCTCTCTGTACGACGCTCTCGTCGTCGCCGATATGAACATAGAAGGCGATAAGGCGGTAAACTGGCTGCTTGATCAGAATCTTAAGACCTACAATGTCATTCATCTCCAGGGAGCTATCGGAAGCGAAGCGCAGATCGGACGTTCAACTGCTTTGGACAGTCAGTTTGCGTCCGGTAAGATGAAGAAGGTGATTCAGCAGTCGGCATCGTGGGATGAGGCGGAGGCTAAGAAGATCGTTGAAACCGTTATCAAAAGCGGTGAGGATTTCAATGTGATCTATGCGGAAAATGATGGTATGGCGAAGGGTGCCGTTGCGGCACTTGATGAAGCGGGTATCACACACGGCGTTAACGGGAAGGTCGTGATCGTAAGCTTTGACTGCAACAAATGGGCGCTCAGTGAACTCCTTGCAAAGAACTGGAATTATGACGGACAGTGCAGTCCCTTTCAGGCGAAGGATATCGATGGAGTGATCCGGAAACTGGAATCCGGGCAGACGCTTGACCAGAAGACGGTCCTGATAGATGAAAAAGGCTTTGATGCCGCAACGATCACTCAGCAGGATGTGGATGATTACGGCATTTGATATAGTGGAGTTATCTGAAAAAGGAGGATGGCCTTAAGGATGAATGAGATCTACGAGAGCTATCTGTTTGAAAAGCATATTCTGGTTCATCGGACGGTTTCAGGGGAGAAGGACAGTCCCTTTGAAACTGTGTTTGCCCTGGCAAATCTCTTTGGGATCCGGATTCTGTCCGGTCATGCACTGGCTGAGGAGCATATGATCCGTCTTGCCTCTGCAGAGCTGGGCCAGGATGTACCGGAGCCCTTCTACCGGGGCTTCCCGGAGAGCGTTCGGAAGCTTTCTCCGAATAAACTGCTCTTTGACCAGCTGTTTCATTACACGGTAACCTATGGCTTCGGAGATTTCTCCAAGCCGGGACATTCCCTTTACGAAGGCGATTTCGAGAAGGACTTCGAACGTACTGCATTTAAGGAGAAGACCGAGGTCCGGGAGTTTCGGATCGTGACGGAGGAGGAAGCGCTGCATCTTCTGGGGGAAATGGTGGACGGACTTCTTGCGGGTACGCGCCCCCTCAGTGACCGGCAGTACGAGCTGGTGAAAAGCTTTCTCCTTGAAACGGATCATCCGATTTCGTTTATCGCTTCGAAGAATACGGCGGTACGCCTCCTTCTGGACACCCGGAGCCTGCGGTTTGCGGATACCCTGTATCTGTCAGACGTGATCCGGCTTACGGACAGAATGAACTATCAGATCTACGGCCGGACGGACCTTCGGAAGCTGAATCTGAGGAATCAGGACCGGAAGCTGATCGCGCAGGTGATCGACCACCTTCTCGAGGCCGGACGCTGCGATCTTCGTACCTGCTACGAAAAGAAGAAGCTCTGGAACGGACTGCTGCATCATTTGCATTATAAGCCGAAGACCCCGGAGGGCAGGGCATTTACGGATGCCATGCGAGGTAAGGGAAATGAATCGGTTTACTCGGAGTTTGAGAGGGCCATGGAAGACCGCAGTGTGTCGGAGGCTGCCCGTATCCTGCGGGAGAGCAAGGGCTCCGGCGCAGTGCTCCGGAATCTGAACTACCTGATCAGTCGCTGCGAAAGCGAAGCCGGGATCCAGGAGGTGCTGTCCTGTATCGATTCAAAGAATACCATCGTGCTCCTGCAGCTGCTGTTTCAGTATGGGAATTACAAGGGCGCGGGAGAGAAGAGGACCTTCTGCTTTACGAAGTATGAGAAGATGAAGATCTACACGGAGACGGAGCAGGAGGCTGCGGTAAGAAAGAGTGTTCTCAGCGGGGAGACGGTACATTTTCTTGAGGAGGAGATCCGAAGCCGGCTGGAAAGGCTGCTGAAAAACCGGCTGGGGAAGGTATATATTGCTCCGGAAATGTGGCGCTACGCCCTGCCCATTCAGGAGACCGCATCCCAGGGAGGCTTCGGTGTTCTGACACGTGGGACTCGTATCCCCATTCCTGTTGGAAAGAAGCTTCGGGCCTTCACCTACTGGGAGAAGGTGGATGATATCGACCTTTCTGTCTTCGGCATTGATTCGAAGGGCTGCGAGACGGAATTCTCCTGGCGGACCATGGCAGGGAAGCAGTCGAAGGCCATTACCTATTCCGGTGATGAGACCAGCGGATATAACGGAGGTTCGGAGTATTTTGACATTGATTTTAAGGAGTTCTTTACCTCCTATCCGGATGTAAGGTATCTGGTGTTCTGCAACAATGTGTTCAGCGGGCTGAATTTCAGCCAGTGCGTCTGCAGGGCGGGCTTTATGCTCCGTGATACGAAGGATTCGGGAAGGATCTACGAGCCTAAGACCGTGCAGTCAGCCTATACCGTCAACTGTGAGAGCACCTTTGCCTATCTCTTCGGCATTGATCTTGAGACAAATGAGATGGTCTGGCTGAACATGTCCCGTAACGGCGTCATAGCCGTGGCCGGGGATACCGGCATGAAGTTCCTGACGGATTATTTCCATCTGCCGGAGGTTCTGAAGGTGGGAGAATTCTTCCGGCTGATGGCAACGGAGCTTGTGGAGGATCCGGCAGAGGCCGATGTGGTTGTAACGGATCAGCCGATTGAGGTGCCGGAGGGCGTGGAAGTGATCCGTGAGTATGACTTCGAGCGTATGCTCGCGCTCATGAACTGACGGGGGATAATTTGCAATTTCCATGTGGCGAATGGAGCCCCCATTTGATATAATCATTTTGTGAGTTTATGGCCATGTCTGTCTGCCCGTCCGGGCAGAGGAAATGAGGGGGTGTTTATGGCAAAGAAACTCGGCTTCGGCCTGATGCGGCTCCCGGAGAAGGGGAGCGAGATCGACATCGAGCAGACCAAACAGATGGTGGATCTTTTTATGGATCGGGGGTTCACCTATTTCGACACAGCATGG
>CADBRW010000016.1 GCA_902797155.1 uncultured Lachnospiraceae bacterium | reverse complement strand
GGGGTCTGACCCCTTTTCGGGCTAGCGTGCTTTCTTCTTGCGGAGCATGACGATGAGGCAGGGGATCACGATCCCCAGGGCCAGGGCGGCACTGAGGGCCGCTTTCGGGATGTTGTCGATGAAGATGCCGGGGATGAGGTAAGCGCTGAGATTGATGATCATATGCAGCACGATTCCCGGGATGACGCTTCCGGACCGGTCGGCCAGCATTCCAAGGAGGTAGCCGATGACCAGTGCGTATACGAACTGGATCAGGTTCAGATGATAGACGCCGAAGAGTACCGCCTGAAGGAGAATGGCGGACTTTATCTGCAGCGCACCCTTTGCATAGTGGAAGGTGACCCCGCGGAACATCAGCTCTTCACCGATGGGTGCAAGGAAGCTGACGGCGATAAAGGTCATGACATCGATGTCAGATCCTGCGAGAGACTGGATCAGTTCCTTGTAGGATGCAAAGGCAGAGGGAAATGCGGTGGACAGGATGGCGATCAGGGCGCTGACGCAGAGCTGAAGGCCATAGCCGATAACGAAAAGTATGGGGAGCCTTGTGGCCCAGTATTTTACCGGGTTCCAGGGCTTTTCTTTTTTCTTTCCGGTTCTCGCGCTTTCATTTTTCTCCGATTCGGATTTGCCGTTACCCTTCTTTTTTCCGGATCCTTCCTCCGGTTTTTCTGTCTTTGCGGAAAATGGAGCACGTTCCTGCAGGATCATGGTATACCAGAATCCGAAGACGATGATCATCAGTGAATAGCTGATCAGGTAGACCAGGCCGTCGTCGGCCACCTCGGCCGAAGTCATTTCCGTATGCAAAACAGCGCCGTGGATGAAAACCGCGGCGAAGAATGCAATAAGCGATATAAGAAATGATATAAGAAGAGGGACTGCTGCAAAAAACAGCTGCAGTCCCTTATTGTTTTGCTTGTTAGTCGACAATTTTCTTTGCCCTCGCGCGCTCCTTCTTTTCCTTTGCCTTCTGTTCCTTCTCGGCTTCCTTGGTCTTGCGGTTCTCGAGCTCGGCGGAAAGCTGCTTCT
This sequence comes from uncultured Lachnospiraceae bacterium, assembly GCA_902797155.1. Lineage (GTDB taxonomy): Bacteria > Bacillota > Clostridia > Lachnospirales > Lachnospiraceae > Eubacterium_Q. The sequence continues at coordinate 6,754 of CADBRW010000016.1, read as the reverse complement.
GGTACTCTGCCTGCCGCTTCATCATGCGGGTACGCATGGAGCCCTTTTTCTTCTTTCCCTTCTCGTCCAACTCTTCCTGCTGCTGCATCTTCCGGGTCTTGGAATGAAGGGTCTTAACACCTACCAGATAGATGCCGCTGACCATGGCTTTCACTTCGCCGTGCTTCGGTACATCCTCAAAGATGGCGTCGTCGCAGATCAGTGTGGTGACCTGGGGACCGACCTTGGCTTTGACTACAGGTACCTTGGCCTTCTGATATCTTTTGGGAAGCTGTTCCATGACTACCTTGGGCAGCTTGGCTTCCCTGATTGGCATGATCTTCTTGTCGATGATGAACATGGACATGGGCTGAGCGGCTGCATTGATCTGTTCCTTCTGGTCCAGCTGCTTCTTCTGCATCTTGTTCCCCACAAAGTAGAGAACGACCATGGCTATGATCAGTACGCCAAGAATGATGCCGACGATGATAAGAGCTTGCATTATGGTTCCTCCGTAACTTATGCTTTATGTGTATCCAGCATTTCCTGAATACGTTTCGGGATATTCTCGTAGAATTCCCGCTGTTCCTGCTTCTCCATCAGATGAGGATAGACAGGTTTGTCGAATTCGATGATGACATGTCTCCGGCGGATAAAATGGAATTTATTCTCTTCGAAGATACGTCCGAAATTCGTAAGGGCCATTACCACGATGGGGCATTCGGCCTTGTCGGCCATGCGGTATCCGCCGGCCTTGAAGGGAAGCAGGGTGTCGCCGTGATTTCTGGTGCCCTCCGGGAAGAGTCCCAGAGAGAGACCTTTCGTCATACAGTCGGTACCGTCTGCTATGGTCTTCAGACTTGCACGCACATTTTCCCTGTCAAGAAACAGGCATCCGATGTCATCCATGTAGAGCGGCAGCAGCGGATAGGAACGGAATTCCTTCTTCGCCACAAATGCCATGGGTGTCTTCGACAGGGTCTGAAGAATGATGATATCAAAGTAACTTCTGTGATTGCCTACGAAAAGCGCTGCCTTATCGGCCGGGATATTCTCGGCGCCCCTGACTTCAATCTTGGTTCCTGCCAGGAAGATCAGAACACGGAAGAATCCGCGTACGTATTTCCAGGATTTATTCCATGCTTTTACGGGATCCTTCTTGGCGATATGCTTCCAGTGTAAATGTACCGGAAGGGAAAAGACCATTGCCAGGAAGGCCCAGAGAAGTGCCAGGATCAGTCGAAGCATAGATCATCACTGCCTTTCCTTAGTTAACGGCCGAACATTTTCGCTGTCTCGAAAAGCCGGCTGGCCAAATGTTCCGTTAAATCCTTCTGCTGATAACGCCAGGACCAGTTGCCGCTGCCGACACCGGGCTTGTTGAAGCGTGCCCAGGAATCCAGCTCCAGGATGTCCTGCATGGGAACGATGGCCATATTTGCCACGGAGCCGAAGCAGGCGCGGATCATTACCCAGCAGATGTCGCTGGCATCCGTGCTGAAGTAGCGGCGGAGCTTGTCGCGGGAAGCCTCATAGGTGTTCTTGTACCAGCCGAGGGTCGTGTCATTATCATGAGTTCCGGTGTAGCAGATGCAGTTCCGGATGTGGTTGTGGGGCAGGAAGAGGTTCTCGTTCGGATTTTCGAAAGCGAACTGAAGGATCTTCATACCCGGGAAACCGAATTTGTCACGAAGGTCGATCACGGAATGATCGATCTCACCCAGATCCTCTGCGATGATGGGCATATGGTAACCCAGGGTTGCTTCAAGCATGGTGAAGAAATTCTCACCCGGGGCATCTACCCATTTTCCATGGATCGCGTTGTCCTCTCCGTAGGGAACTGCCCAGTATTTGTCAAATCCGCGGAAATGGTCGATCCGAAGGAAGTCTGTCAGCGTCAGCTGATGACGGATCCGGTTGAACCACCATTCATAGCGTGTCTTCGTATGCTCCTTCCAGTTGTAAAGCGGGTTACCCCAAAGCTGGCCGGTAGCCGAGAAATAATCTGGCGGAACACCTGCCACAACGGTGGGATATCCGTCAGAATCCAGGCTGAACAGCTTCTTATGTACCCAGACATCCACGCTGTCCCAGGCCACGAAGATGGGGATGTCTCCGATGATGGAGATGCCCTTCTCATTTGCATAGCTCTTCAGCTTCATCCACTCATAATAGAAGAGGAACTGAATGAACTTATAATAGCCGATCTCTGTAGCCAGCTTTTCCTCCCATGTCTTACGCTGGGCCTTGGTGGGATTCTTCAGATCGTCCTCCCACAGATACCAGGGAGCACCCTCATGGTAATCCTTGCCGGCCATGAAGAGGGCATAGTCGCTGAGCCATTCATTGTCCGTACAGAATACTTCATACTGCTGCATCAGCTTCTCGTCGGAGGAGAGGCCGTCATGAACGTCTTCGCTGCAGAAGCGCTCATAAGCCAGACGGAGCAGGTTGGTCTTAAAGGCGATGGCATCGCCGTAGTCGATATTCTCCGGGTTCCAGACCGGCATGCCCTGAAAATCACTGTCATACAGAAGATGCAGCTCCTTCAGATGGTCCGGACTGATGATATAGGGTTGTCCTGCAAAGGACGAAAAGGGCTGATAGGGTGAATCACCGAAACCGGTGTGACCCAGGGGCAGAACCTGCCAGGCGGTCATTCCGGATCGCTCCAGGAAGTCTACAAAGTCGTATGCGCCGCGTCCCAGATCTCCGATGCCGTAAGGGCTGGGGAAGGATGTGGGATGGACAAGTATCCCGGCGTAACGCTTTGGGCCCTTCTCTGCCTCATTTGTAATGTCCATTCGTTAAGTACCTCCAGTTGTATTTCAAATCAAAACTCCCTTGATTATACCGAAAATCAGCGGAAAAGACAAGGCATTTAGCTGAATCGCCGGTACAGCTTTTCAAAGAGAGGAATGGCCTTTTCGATCTGCTCTGTGGGAACACAGTAGGAGATACGGAAATGTCCCGGGCACTCGAAGGAATCTCCGGGAACGATGATGAGCCCGAGCTCCTTTGCAGCGGTCCAGCAGAACTCATTTGCATCGGCGATGGGGCTGCGGGGGAACATATAGAAGGTTCCGCCGGGCTTCACCACGGTATAGCCGATCTCGGTCAGGGCTTCGTACAGAAGCGCCGCATTTGTCTCATACACCGAAAGGTCGCTGGTGGTGTAGAGGACCGGCTCGATGGCCAGCTGCATCAGGGATGAGGGACAGTTATGACCTGTGAAACGGGAGATCTGTCCGCACATGGGAACGATCAGCTCTGCGTCCTTCGCCTTTGGATTCACTGCCAGATAGCCGATACGTTCGCCCGGCAGAGACAGGGATTTACTGAAGGAATAGCAGCAGATGGAATTGTCATAGTAGCTTGATACAAAGGGAGAATCCGTGCCCTTGAATACGATCTCCCGATAAGGCTCATCCGTGATGAGGAAGATCTCATGACCGTACTCCTCCTGCTTCCGGGTAAGGAGTTCTGCCAGCTTTTGGATGGTGGCAGTCGTATAAACGATACCCGAGGGATTGTTGGGAGAGTTGATCAGGACAGCGGAAACCTCCGGAGCAAAGAGCTCCTCCAGCTTCTCGAAGTTGATCTGGAAGCTGTCGATATCCGCGGGAACCACGGACAGCTTCGCACCGGTTCCGGTTACATACGGGATGTATTCCGGGAAGTAGGGGGCAAAGGTGATCACGGTATCGCCGGGCTTTGTTACGGCCCGAAGGGCATGGGAAAGCGCACCGGCAGCACCCGATGTCGGGAAGATATGCTCCGGTCCGTAATTCATGCCGAATCTTTTATTCAGCGACTCAGCTATGGCAGCCTTTGTGCTGGGCTGTCCCAGAGTCGGACTGTATCCGTGAAGGGCGATGGGATCCATTTCGCGAAGCAGAGTCTGCATGGCCTCTGTAGCGCTGTCCGGTGCAGGCACCGAAGGATTTCCGATGGAGAAGTTCAGGACACTGTCCGGTCCCAGCTCGGCAGCCCTTTTCCGGCTGTAATCAAAAAACTGACGAATGACGGATTCTCTGCCCGTCATTTCCCTGTAGAATTCGTTGATCATAATGATTTCCTTTCTGATGCGCGCCTGTTTCGGCGGCAGGTCTGCCGGGTAGCAGGCTCCCGAAGAAAGAGGGGATTGTGCCACGGCGTGCTTTCTATTATAATTTAGAAAGGCTGAAAATACAAGCCACAGAAGGACGGTTCTGCCATGTTGAACTTTTTTGATACGCATACACATTATAATGATCCGCGGTTTGCAGAGGACCTTCAGGAGGTGCTTCTGGCGATCCGGGAAGCCGGGGTCCTCCGGGAGGCGGTGATCGGTTATGATCTGGCGTCCTCCATAAGGGGAGTCCGTCTTGCGGAAAGCGGAAGCTGGGACGGGACCGGAGCACTTCAGTCCGTGGAGGCATGGTCCGATCGGCCGGGGCATGTGGCCGTGGTGGGGATCCATCCCCTCCATACGGGTGATGCAGAGGAGGAGGATCTGATCCGCCTGGAGATCCTGGCTGAGGATCCCACCGTAAAGGCTATCGGAGAGATCGGATTGGACTATCATAAGAAAGAGAATTTGGATCCGCCGGACAGAGAGCTGCAGCAGCAGTTCTTCCGGAAGCAGATACGGATCGCGAGACGCGCAGGGCTTCCGGTGGTGATCCATTCCCGGGATGCCGCTCAGGATACGGCAGTCATCCTGGAGGAGGAAAAGGCGGACGAGGTGGGTGGCGTGATCCACTGCTATTCCTACAGCCCGGAAATGGCGGACCGGTTCCTGAAGCTGGGCTTCTTTCTGGGAATCGGCGGGGTAGTGACCCGGCCTTCCGCGAAGAAACTTCGGGAGGTGGTACGGCAGATCCCGTTGGAGCGCATAGTGCTGGAAACCGATGCGCCGTATCTTCCGCCGGAGGGGCATCAGGGAGAGAGAAATGATTCCCGCAGCCTTCCGCAGATTGCAGGGGAGGTGGCCCGGCTGCGGAACATTTCCATGGAAGAGGTGTGCCGCGTGACATGGAAGAACGCGTGCAGACTGTACCGGATTTCGGAGGAGCTATGAGGGACGAAGAAAAACTCAGTAACCCGCAGGTTACGATACAGACCATACAGAAATACGGCTTTAAGTTTCAGAAGCGGTACGGGCAGAATTTCCTGATCGACGGGCATGTGATCCGGAAGATCCTCCGTGCGGCGGACATAACCGAAGCGGATACGGTGGTGGAGATCGGGCCGGGGATCGGAACCCTGACTCAGTACCTGGCCGAGGCGGCAGGGCATGTCTATGCCGTGGAGATCGATGAGAATCTCCTGCCCATCCTGGCGGACACTTTGGGTTCCTATGAAAATGTGGAGATCATCCATAACGACATCCTGAAATGTGATCTGAAACAGCTTCTGGGAGAAGGGAAAACCTGCAAGATCGTTGCAAATCTCCCTTATTACATTACGACCCCCATTATCATGGGACTTCTGGAGGGACAGGTGCCGGCAGAGTCCATTACGGTGATGGTGCAGAAGGAGGTTGCGGAGCGTATGGCTGCCGGGCCGGGTTCCAAGATCTACGGCGCGCTGTCGCTGGCAGTGCAGTACTATTCGGATACCTATCTTGCGGCAAATGTACCGCCCAACTGCTTCATGCCCCGGCCGGCAGTGGGATCCGCCGTGATCCGGCTGACCCGGAGGGAGGAACCGCCGGTTTCCGTTCGGGATGATGCGTGGATGTTCCGGCTGATCCGGGCGTCCTTCAATGAAAGAAGAAAGACACTGGTGAACGGGCTCAGGAACGAGCCGGCCCTGGGGATCACAAAGGAGAGAGCGGAGGAAGCCTTGCAGCAGATGGGACTGCCGCTTACGGTAAGGGGAGAGACCCTTTCCCTGCAGCAGTTTGCGGAGCTATCGGATCTGCTGCCATGATCTCTGAAACAGTACATTTGACTGAAATGCCGGTGATGTTGCGCGGAAATCGCCGGGAACAGATGGAAAGGACATGACATGGGAGTCATATTTGCGGTAAAGGACGCCGCACAGGAGAAGAAGGACAGAGCCTATATGCAGGAAGCGCTGGAGCTTGCGGCAAGGGCTGCGGAAGGCGGGGACGTTCCCATCGGCTGTATCATCGTTCATGAGGAACAGGTGATCGGCCGGGGCTATAACCGTAGAAACCAGGACCACAGCGTGCTGGCCCATGCGGAGATCCTGGCTATCCGCGAAGCCACGGAAGCCATCGGGGACTGGCGTCTCGAGGAATGCACCATGTATGTGACACTCGAGCCCTGTCAGATGTGCGCCGGGGCCATTGTGCAGGCCCGCATCCCCCGAGTGGTGATCGGAGCCATGAATCCCAAGGCCGGATGTGCAGGGTCGGTGCTGAACCTTCTTCAGGAGCCTGCCTTCAACCATCAGGTCGAGGTGGTGACAGGTCTTCTGGAGGAGGATTCCTCCAAACAGCTGAAGAACTTCTTTGCAAAGCTCCGTTCCCTGAAGGGGACCTCGGGACGGAAGGATATCCTGCTGTGACTCTGAATCCGTGAGTGAGCATAAATTATCTTGACTTGACAGGTGGATTTCGGTATACTAGGCGTACCGTGCAGCCGGGGAGTTAGCGGTGCCCTGTACCTGCAATCCGCTATAGCAGGGGTGATGATCGGCCCCGGATCGTGTTTCTGTGGGGCTGCCCAGGATAAGTGGCGTTGATGTTTGGGTCTTACGCGACAGGAATCTGTGAACCGTGTCAGGTTGGGAACAAAGCAGCACTAAGCAGAACCTCCTTGTG
>CADBRW010000015.1 GCA_902797155.1 uncultured Lachnospiraceae bacterium | reverse complement strand
GATGCATTTACGTTCTGCGATGCATTTACGTTCTTCGATGCATTTACGTTCTGTGATGCATCCTTGTTCTGTGTCACAACGGCATTCTGCGGAGCCTCTTCCTCCGCGCATTCGCCGCTCACCTTTCTGCCCGCACAGGTCAGATTCGTACATCCCGCACAGGAATCGATGCGGCGAAGCTTCGGCTTTCCGCCGGTCTTCTTCGCCTTGCGGATGGCAAAGGCATTGATGCCTGCCACGATAAATGCGAGCACGAAGAACGCTCCCGGATTGGCCGTGAAGATCTTAATGGGATCCCAAAGCTCTGCGGTGACCGTAAATCCGAAGATCGTTCCCGCTCCCAGGAACTCCCTGATGATTCCGATCAGCGTCAGTCCCAGGGTGAAACCAAGTCCCATACCCAGGCCGTCGAAAATGGACGGCAGCACCGGATTCTTCGACGCATAGGCTTCTGCTCTTCCGAGGATGATACAGTTTACGACGATAAGGGAGATGAATACTCCCAGACTGTCGTACAGCTCCGGCGTATATGCCTGCATCAGGAAGCTGATGATGGTAACAAATGAAGCGATGATGGTGATATATGCCGGGATCCGGACCTGATCCGGAATATGCTTCCGGAGGGCCGAGATCATCAGGTTGCTCATGGTAAGCACTGCCGTAGTGGCCAGTCCCATGCCCAGGCCGTTGATGGCCGTGGACGTAACCGCAAGGGTCGGGCACATACCCAGCATCTGTACAAATGTAGGATTCTCTTTTATTACACCGTTATAGAGGCGTTCAGCACATTTATTCACTTGTGACACCTCCTTCCATAGAGCCACCCTGCATGCGGTCAGCATACAGGACCGCGTTAACGGCTCCTGTCACCGCCTTGGATGTAATGGTAGCTCCGGTGATGGCCTGGATCTGGTCGTCGGAGGACGCTTCCGTTTTCACCACGGTAAACTTCTCCACCGCCTTGTCCATGTACTGTTCCTTAAATGCAGGATTGTCCCTTGCTTCCATACCAAGTCCAGTGGTCTCACCGATGGAGAGCATCTCGATACCGGTCACCTTTCCGTCTGTCACACCGACGGCCATTTTGATATCTCCCGCATAGCCCTCATGTGTGGTAATGATCCAGATCCTTCCGATCACCTTGCCGTCAGGATCAAGAGCATCGGTACAGCTCTCAATGGTGACCTTATCATAGCCTGCTTCTTTCAATGCGCCGGAAAGATCTGCCGTCTGTCCTTCCTTATAGGATGCTGCCGAAGGCATGACCGCATGGAAGGATTCCTGCTTCTTCTTCTCGGCCGTATCCGCAATAGGTTTCTTGGTAATGGCATAGACAGCACCAAGCAGCGCGCCTGCAATAACAGCGATGAGGCAGATGGAAACCACGATCCGTATGATCTTTCCGCCCTGCTTCTCCTTGGACTCGGGAATCACATTTCCATTCTCATCCAAATGTACCGGCGTGAGCCAACCCCGGTTCTCCGAGATCGGTTTCTTCTCATAACCTTCACCGAAGGACTTCGGACGCGTGATCATTTCGATCATGGGAACCAGCAGATTGCTGATGATGATGGCGTAGGACACGCCCTCCGCACTGCTTCCGAAGATGCGGAAACAGAAGGTCAGCACACCCAGCAGAATGCCGTATAGCGCCTTGCCGTCATCCGTTATGGGAGATGTGGTGTAGTCCGTAGCCATAAAGAAGGCACCCAGCATCAGTCCGCCTCCGCAGAGGTGGGCAGCAACGAACTCGCCCATATCGCCGATGCTCATATCCTTGGTCCATGCATAGATCATCAGAGCCACGCTGAAGGTGAACAGATAGTAAAGGGGAATGGTAAGCCGGATCACCCTGCGGGCAACCAGGTACACAGCCCCGATCAGCAGTGCGGCCACAGAGGTCTCACCGATGGTTCCCGCTTCCGTTCCCAGGAACATATCCTTCAGGGAAATGCTGCCGAGTCCGCTTTCACGCAGTGTTGCCAGCGGAGTGGCTGTCGTAACTCCGTCCAGAGTGAACCGCGTCATAGGTCCTACAAAGGACATAACCAGAAAGCATCTGGCTGCCAGTGCCGGATTCATGAAATTCTGTCCGATGCCGCCGAAAAGCTGTTTTACCACGATGATGGCAAAGGCCGAACCCAGGATCGCCATCCAGAAGGGAAGGGATACCGGGAGGTTCAGCGCCAGAAGAAGTCCGGTTACCGCAGCGGACAGATCCCGCACGGTAGCAGGCCGTTTCATCACCAGCTCCGACAGGTATTCAAATACCATACAGGAAACTACGCAGACAAGGATCATCAGGAAGGCCCGGAAGCCGAAATTGTACACGCCCATGGCCGATGCCGGCAGAAGGGCGATCAGTACATCTGCCATGATCCCCGTAGTAGAATTTTTGCTTCGAATATGAGGTGAAGCGGATATTTTCAGCATAGCATTCTTCTCGTCCATACCGCTACCCCCTCTTCCTGTTGGCCAGGATCTGTTTTCTCGTCCCGGCTATGGTCTGTGTCAGATGCCGCTTTGCCGGGCACACATAGGAACAGCAGCCACATTCACAGCATTCCATTCCGTTATGCTTCTGAAAGGCTTCCAGATCCTTCGCCTCCGCCAGATCCGCGAGCAGATAGGGCTCTACCTGACCCGGGCAGATGCTGACACATTTTCCGCATTTGATGCACTGGGAAGGAACCGACTCCGCAACCGCATCACGGCTGAGGGCCAGTATGGCAGATGTCCCTTTCATCACAGGAACATCCAGGGACGCCAGTGCCTTACCCATCATGGGACCGCCGGAGATCACCTTCGCCGGTTCCACACGAAAACCACCCGCAGCCTCGATCAGCTCCCGATAGGAGGTTCCGATGGGAACGATAAAATTCTGCGGGTTTTCGATGCAGTCTCCCGTCACCGTAACGACACGGGAGATCACGGGACATCCCATGATCACAGCCTCATAGATGGAAATGATGGTATCCACGTTATGAACGATGCAGCCCGCATCTGCAGGCAGCATGTTTGAGTTTACATAACGCCCTGTATTGGCGTAAATGAGCTGACGCTCCGCACCCTGGGGATACTTGGTCTTCACCTTGTTCACCCGGATCCGGGGCTCATCCTTGGTCTTCTCACGAAGAAGCCGGATGGCTTCCGGCTTATTGTCCTCTATGGCTATGATGCCCTGAGCACCCTGGAAGAGGCCGATGACGATCTTGAGTCCGTCCACCACCTTTTCCGGCTCCTCCAGCATCCGCCGGTAATCCGAAGTCAGATAGGGCTCGCATTCGGCACCGTTCACAATGATGCAGTCGATATCCCCTTCGTTCTTCGGAGACAGCTTGACATCCGTCGGAAATCCTGCGCCTCCCATACCCACCACGCCGGCTTCCCGGATGATGGAGATCACATCCTCGCGGTACAGTCCCTCCAGAGGACGCACCTTTGCGGCAAAGTCCTCCACACGGAATTCACCGTCATTATCGATAACTATGGCATCTGCCATGCCTCCCCCCGGAACCATCCTCTTCTCAATGGCCTTTACGGTTCCGGAAACCGCCGAATGGATATTTGCCGAAACAAATCCTGCCGCTTCAGCGATCTTCTGGCCCGCCAGAACAGTATCCCCCTTCTTCACAAGAGGTTTTGCGGGCGCACCAATATGCTGACTAAGGGGGTAGACCGCTTCGCCGCGTGTTACGTACTCATGGATCTCCTTGTCCTGCGTCAGCCGCTTTCCGTCATCCGGGTGTATGCCTCCCCGGAAGGTGAATCGTTTCATCTTGTATGCCTTTCTTTCTATGAACATCCCTCAGCATACTTCCGCACACTGATCTGATTCTGTATTATGTCGACACAAAATGTGCCACCGGAGATTTCAACTCATCCCCACATATAGGTATTCTATACGAAAAGCCGGGATGACGCAATACATCCCGGCACTTTTTTTCATATAATTTACGTAAACCTTTTCAGCCGTCCTCTTCTCCCCTGCTATCCTCTTCATCCTCCAGCGGAACCCTTCGGATCAGGATACCTGCCACGATGCCGATCACTGCACCGGCTACGGCTCCCACCGGAAGAAGAACGGTCATAAAGGACAGGATCCCGCCGGTCTTAAGCAGAAACGCAGCCGCTACAAGCTGACCGATATTGTGGAAGACACCTCCCAGGATGCTGACCCCCATAGAGGAGAAGCATCGGAAGGGCTTCGCCAGAAGCATGGCCCCAAGACTGAAGGCCGCACCTGCCAGGCTGTAGATCATGGTCGTCACATTTCCGAACAGGAGGGCCGAAAGAAGGATCCTCCCCACCGTGATAAAGCAGGCATCCGCCGCAGAAAGTCTGTACAGGGTGTAGACCGTGACGATATTAGCCAGTCCCAAACGGATACCCGGGATCCCGTAGAACACGGGAATGAGGCTTTCCAGATAGGACAGTACCAGGGCCAGGGCCAGAAGGCAGCCTCTGTATGCGATTCTCTGATTCCGCCGCATCCTGCTCACCTTCCCTTCACTTCCAGTACCAGCTTATGGGGCAGACAAATGATGGTCTCCCCGGCAGCAGATATCGCACTGTGCTTCACACAGATCTTATCGGGGCAGTCCGCTTCCTTGCAGGAGACTTCCCCGTTTTGGATGGTGATCCTGTTGCTTCCGTACTCCGTTTCAAGCAGATAGTCAAGATCCCGATCCAGATCAAAGGTCATCCGTTCCTCACCGTCCACGGAGACAGAAAGCACTGCCCCCTCGGAACGGAACGCCCGCACTGCCAGCCAGAAGAAAAGGGAAAAGAGCAGCACCCCCGCCAGAAGGAGCAGGTCTCCCCTGACCGGACCGGTACCTTTTTTCTTTTCCCTCTTCACCTCTTTTTCCGTTATTTCCCGATTCATTCTATTTCCTGCCATGTGTTTCTCTGTCCGCCACCGCCCGTCACGTCCCCCGGTGCTCAGTCCGTATCCCGGATCACCACTGCCTGGGATCCCATCTGGGCATACCTGGTCTTCACTGTTTCAAGACGATAGCTGCGATTACCGTAAATGGGATCCGACACGTACACTACACCCTTCTTCCTGTCATAACCCGTAAGCACAAGACAATGCAGGTTGATATAGCGCGGATAGGATCTGCCGCCCACGTACCAGCTGCCTCTGGTAGACGGACTGCCCATGGAAAGCGTTCCCCAGATCACCACCGGTCTGCCGGCATCCAGTTCGTAAAACAGGTCCTCAAACTTTGTACCTGTGAGGTCCACTGCCTTCTGCTTTGCCTTTACGCTCTGTAAATAACTGTTGGCACATTTTACAATGACCGGACTGTAGCAGTACCAGGAGCTCCGGCTTCTGGGGTTCCCGAGAAATGCCGTGTACGGCGACGTGCTGCTCGAAGACCCCTTGGGCAGGAACTGATCCGACAGCTGCCCCTTCGGGATATCATAGCCCATATACTGAAGCACGATATCAAGGGAGGTCACCTCACAGCCCATGGGAAGCTCGGGCCGTTGCAGGATATTCTTCACATTCAGTTTTACGGAGTCAGGCAGGCTCTTCACCCACGTCCCGTCAGAGCCCACATAGTATCGGTCGATCCAACAGCTTTTCTGAAGGACGCCGTCCTTTGCAAAGAAGTACCATTTCCCGGACAGTTTCTTCCAGCCGACGGTCATTTGCCCGTCCTTTTGGAAAAAGTACGTCCGTTTGCCGATCTTCTTCCATCCCACGGACATCTTCCCGTCAGCAGCCAGAAAATACCAGGCCTTCCCGGACTTCGTCCACCCGGTCTGCATTGCTCCCGTATCGGAAAAGCGGTACCAGGTTCCCTTTATCTGCTGCCAGCCCTTCCGCACCCTTCCATTGGAGCCCAGATAATACCAGCGGGTTCCTATCTTCTGCCAGCCGGTACGCATGATACCGCGTCTGCTGAAATAATACCAGCATTTACCTAGTTCTTTCCAGCCTGTCACGGCTGCGCCGTTCGTCTCAAAATAGAATCGGGATCCGCCGATGGTCTGCCAGCCGGTAACCATCTGACCGGTTTTGTCGTAGTAGTACCATTTGCCGTCTTCATTCTTCCATCTGGGTTTTATCTCCGGAGCCGGAGGTTCTTCCTGTTTTACCTCCTGCTCCTCATTCTGAGTCTCATTCTGATCTGTGTCCTGCGTATCATCCTGCGCCTCGATCCGCTCCATGCCCTGGGTATCATCTGCCTCCTCCGCGTAGACGGAAGAAGACATCAGTAAGGAAAAGAGCATGACAAGTAAAAGGGTCCTGCATCCTGCCCCTTTTCTCTGTGACACCCTCTCGTTCTTCCTTCTCCAACGCATGCCTGTGGCTCACCGCCTTTTCTCTATCGCCTCTGAAATCTGTCTCCGATACCGGGCGTGCAGTAGATGCTCCCGTCCTTCCGGATCAGGATCCCTTCCGCCCCGTATTCACTGAGCAGTTCCTTCGCCTTTTCTTCCCCCAGGATGAAACAGGCTGTGGAAAGCCCGTCGCTGATAAGCCCGTTCTCACAGACCACCGTCACCGAAACCAGATCTCCTTCCGAGGGTTTCAGCGTCTTCGGGTCTATGATGTGATGATAGACCACTCCATCCTTTCTGACATACTTCTCATAACCTCCGGAGGTAGAGATACATTTTCGTCCGGTCCCTCCCGGAAGAGAAACCGTACCGATGATATCCTCCGGCTGTCCCTCCGGATTCCGAATACCGATCTTAAAATCATTCCCATCGGACTTGCTTCCGAAGACCATAACGCTTCCGCCCACGGCCAAAACTCCGCCGGTAAGTCCACTGTCATCTCCCGCCTGACCTTCATTTTTCAGAAGAGGGTCTTCCCCTTCTGTCAGATACCGGTAGACCACATCCAGCGCATAGCCCTTCCCCAGAGCTCCGAGATCCAGCCGGATATCCTCTCTCGCCCTGTTGATCGCCTGTCCGTTAAGCTGTATCTCACCCATTCCGCAGTGTTCTGCCGCCTGCCTGAGTTGTTCCTCCGAAGGTACCTGAAAGCTGTCCGGATCAGCATCCTCGATCCCCCACACATCCAGTACCGGGCGCAGTGTCAGATCCAGGGCTCCTCCGCTCTTCTCCCAAAGGGTCTTTCCCTCACTCACCGCTTCGTACAGCTCCCTGCTTACCTGAGCATACTCTCCTGCCTTTGCATCCCTGTTCCAAACCGCCAGCTCGGAACCTTCCGCCCGCCAGGAGATCACCTGTTCATCCAGGTTTCGGATGGTCTGAAGAATCTTTGCCGATGTCTCCCCGCCGTTCTTTTCCCCATACAGCGTAAGGGTTACGGCACTTCCCATGGCAAAATCATGTCTGGTCTCAGCCTCCTCCTTCTCTCCGCGGGACATGGCTGCCCAAATGATCAGCGCCCCGGCTGTGATCAGCATCAGGAGCAGTCCGATGATTCTCTTTTTCGTATCCCTATTCATACTGCAATTATACCATTTCTCCCCCTCCTCTGTCATCCATCATCGAAGGTCACGGACAAATCCGGAACGCAGTTGCAAAATAGGGGGACGGTTCCGGATAGTCCGGAACCGTCCCCGATTTGTCACCTCCGTCCCTGTTTTTTACACCTTCATCCGCACCTTGAAGGAGATCTCCCGCGGTGTCGGAAGCTTATCGAACTTCACCAGATAACAGGCATCCCGCAGATTCAGGTCCAACACCGTTCCCGCGCCGAAGACCGCATGTTCCACTCTCTGCCCCTTCTCCGGCAGTGTCCGTTCCTCCTTCTTCTTCAGGATCCTGCTCTCGCTCTCCACAAACCGTCTGGTACTCTCGATGAGACCCTCCTCCGGTTTCTCCGCGTACTCCAGCAGCTCCTGGTCGATATCCAGCAGGAACCTGGAGGGATACCGGGGAATCCCGTCAAAATGTGTCCCCTGGGCACAGGAAAGGTACAGCCGGTCCTTCGCCCTGGTCATGGCCACAAAGGCAAGCCTCCGCTCCTCCTCCATCTCTTCCAGGGTGCGGATCTTCCGGGAGGGAAAGATCCCCTCATTTAATTCACAGAGAAATACATAGCGGAATTCCAGTCCCTTGGCTGCGTGCACGGTCATGAGACGGACCCGGTCCTCGGAATCCGAATCCGCATCGGCATTTGTATAGAGGGCGATATGTCTGAGATAATCCTCGATCCCAGCCTCTTCTCCGCAGGTGGTCTCGTATTCAAAAACCGCCTGCTTCAGTTCCGCCAGATTGTCAAGCCGGTCCTGTGCTCCTTCGGTACGTAACATCTCCTCATATCCGCTTTCGGAAAGAAGCTTGGAAAGGATCTCGGAGGCGGACAGACTGTCGGCCAGCTCCGCATATTTCTCGATCAGGCTGATGAACTGTGCAGCTTTCGTACTGCGTATCAGCTCATGCTCCAGATTCTCGTGGAGCGCCATGTAGAGTGTGGTCCCATACTCCTTCGCATACTGCTCCAGGAATTCCATCCGGCGCTTTCCCAGATTCCTCTTCGGTACATTTACCACCCTTCGGAAGGAAAGATCGTCCTTATACAGGATCATCCGAAGATAGGACAGCGCATCCTTGATCTCCATCCGCCCATAGAAGGGTACACCGGAATAAATGGTGTAGGGAATGGCCACACGAGTGTCATCCTTCATCTGGTCCGTGATCAGAGCCTGCTCCAGGGTACGGGTCACGTAATGCGCCCGGTACAGTACCGCCATATCCCTATACGGAACCCCCATGCCATGCAATGCCAGGATCTCCCCTGTCAGCCAGTCCGCCTCCTCCTCGGCATTCCTCGCCACATAGCAGAAGACGCTCTCTCCCTTCCCCCGCATGGGCACCAGTTTCTTTTTGATCCGCAGGGTATTGGTATCGATCAGGGAATTCACCGCATTCAGTATCTCAGGCGTAGACCGGTAATTCTCATTCATGAAGACCGTCTTTGTCCCCGGGAACTGTTCATCAAACCCCAGGAGGAATCTGGCATCCGCCCCCCGCCAGCTGTAGATGGTCTGGTCCGGATCACCCACCACAAATAGATTCTTATGATGATCCGCCAGCACCCTCATCAGCTCATACTGGGGCGGATCGATATCCTGGAATTCATCGATCATGATATATTCCAGCCGTTTCTGCCACTTCTCCCGGATGTCCGGATGCTCACGAAAAATGTGCAGCGTAAAGATCAGTAGATCATTATAATCCAGACCGAAGCATTTCTTCTCCTGATAGAGATAGCCGTAGAACAGAATGTCCTTCACATTCTCCGCTCTCTCATACTTCTCCCTGAGAGCATCAACGGACATATTCAGCAGGTCCTCATAATACTTCGGTTCAAACTTCAGCTTCCGCATCTCAAACATGTCCCTGGCATTGGAATAGGTCATATCACGAAGGGACAGATTCCGCTCCTCATAGATCAGCTTCAGCATATCATCGATATCGGAATTATCCAGCACCAGGAAATTCTTCGGATACTGCACCGCATAGCTGTCCTCCTGGAGAACGGACACGCAGAAGCCATGAAAGGTATTGATATATCCCGTATCCTGATCTCCGGTGAGATTGTGGATCCTCTGCCGCATCTCATTTGCGGATTTGTTGGTAAATGTAACGCAGAGTATATGCCCCGGCAGGATTCCCAGCTCCTCCACCAGATAGGCAAAACGATGGGCCAGAGCCCGGGTCTTTCCGCTGCCGGCGCCGGCGATCACACGGACATAGCCTTCCGTGGTGGTCACCGCTTCTCTCTGAGATTCATTTAATGCATCCAACAGTTCCGGCATCCGATCCACCTCCTCATATTCGGTCGTGAGCAACCGATTCTTCCGAATCCTCTGCGGCTCCCATGCCTTCGATCCGCGAACTTCCGGGACAAAATAAAATCCGCCACCCACGCATAAACGTCTGTGACGGATTTATTATAGCAAATCGTATATTCGATTACAAGAACATATTTTCGACAACCTGATTTCTACTCGGAAGTCTCAGCAGTCTCCAGCCCGTCCATTTCCTCATACCAACCCAGCAGCTGCTCCTCCAGCTCCTGCTGACGGGTCGTGAGCTCTGTGAGCAGAGACACATTTGTCCCGTTCTCCGGCAGGTTCATCTGACGGTCGATCTCCTCCAGCTCCTGCTCTGCCTCCGCGATCCGCTTCTCCAGCTTTCGCCGGTCACTGGCCCGCTTCCGCTCTGCCGCGTAGGCTTCCTTCCTGGCCAGATACTCTTCCTTACCGCTGCCTCCGTTCTGCTTCGCATAAGCCTCAGTGGAAACGATGGAAAAGCCCTGCTTCGTCACGGACTGTGTCGTGTCAGCGTAGGGATTCTCCTCATTCTGCAGCTGATACAGCTTCTCCCGGTTCAGCTCATAGTCATCGTAGTTACCGGGGTAATTGGTGAGCACCTTATTCCTGAGCTCCAGGATCCGGGTAGCCGTCTGATTGATAAAATACCGGTCATGGCTGACATACAGCACCGTTCCCGTATAATCACGGATGGCATCCTCCAGGATCTCCTTGGAGGGGATATCCAGATGGTTGGTGGGCTCATCCAGCAGCAGGAGATTTGCCGGCGACAGCATCAGCTTTGCCAGAGACACCCGTCCCCGTTCTCCGCCGGAGAGATCCCCGATCTTCTGGAACACCTTGTCTCCCGTAAAGAGAAAGGCCGCCAGGGTATTTCGGATCCTGGTGTTCGTCATCTCCGGAAATGCGTCCGACATTTCCTCAAAAAGCGTCTTCTCCGGATCCAGATCCTGATTCTCCTGATCGAAGTAGCCCATACGGACCTTGGCGCCAAGCGTCACCGTTCCCGTATCCTTTGCCAGCTTCCGTGCCAGGATCTTCAGCAGTGTGGTCTTTCCGGTTCCGTTTCCGCCGATCAGCGCCACATGCTCTCCCCTTTTGATGTCCAGACCCAGTTCCTCAAACAGCTTATTCTCTCCGTAGGCCTTTGCCAAATGTTCCGCAAAAAGCACATCCTCGCCGGACTCCGTCACCGGTGTCAGAGTGAGCCGCATATCCGCCCGAAGCTCCTCCGGCTTCTCGATCCGGTCGATCCGCTCCAGCATCTTCTCCCTGCTCTCCGCACGTTTAATGGATTTCTCCCGGTTAAACTGCTTCAGCTTCCGGATCACATCCTCCTCATGGGCGATCTCCGCCTGCTGATTCAGATAGGCCTTCATTTCATCCTGCCGCTTCTTCTCATGCTGTTCACGGTAGAAGGAATAATTTCCACGGTACAGCGTGGACCTTCCATGCTCGATCTCCAGGATCTGATTGGATACCCGGTCGATGAAATAACGGTCGTGGCTGACCACGATCACCGCCCCCGGATAACCTGCCAGGAAACCCTCCAACCAGGTAATGGAGTTCATATCCAAATGGTTGGTGGGCTCGTCCAACAGGATCACATCCGGCCTGGACAGCAGCAGCCGTCCCAGCGCGATCCGCATCTTCTGCCCTCCGGACAGAGAATTGATATCCCGGTCGTAATCACTCTCCGCGAAACCGAGGCCCTTCAGCACACCGTTCAGCTCGCTCTCATAGGCATAGCCGTTCTCATGATCATAACGGGTGGACAGCCGGTTGTAGGTCTCCAGGATCTTCTCCAGCTCCTCTCCCTCCGCATGCTTCATTTCCGTCTCCAGCTCCCTGAGACGACGCTCCATGTCGATGAGATACGCCTTCGCCTGCTCCATTTCCTGATAAACGGTATTGTCAAAGGAGATATCCTGATGCTGGGAGAGATATCCCACGCGGATGTCCCTTGCCCGTACCACCACTCCGGTATCCGGCTCCTCTTCGCCCAAAATGATCCGGAGCAGGGTGGTCTTTCCCGCTCCGTTCACTCCGACGATGGCGAGCTTGTCCCGCTCCTCTATATGAAAATTTACGCTCTTTAGGATCTCCACATCCCCGAAGGACTTGGAGATATTCTGACATGCCAGTATCATATCCGCTCCTGAAGTGACATCCGGTCATCCCTTCCGTCACCCTTTCCGTTCTTTCGCCGGATCACTCCAGCTCCGGGTCATAGACTGCCCGTTCTCCTCCCACGTATTTCGGTCTTCGTCTTGCTGCGATGATCACAGCCTGCCCGATCCTCTTCGCGTCCAGCCTGAGGGGGACCGCCACCGGATGGATGTGCATCCCCACCATAACTCCGCCGATATCCATGCCTGCATCCGCCTTCGCGCCGATGCTTTCCACCACCACGGGATCCGGAAGCGCATGAAAATGTGTCACCGCAAATGCGCCGCCTGCATGATACTGAGGCACCACATTTACCTGCTCAAACCCGTACTTCTCCGCCACCTCCCGGCCGACCACCAGCGAACGGTTCAGATGCTCGCAGCACTGTACCGCAAGCTGCACGCCATAGACCGCAAGACGTTTTGCGATCACCTCATATACAGCCTCTGCAGCCACACGGCTGGACGCCGTTCCCATGTGATGTCCGATCATCTCACTGGAAGAACAGCCGATGACAAAAAGCATTCCCTTCTGCAGCTTCGCCTTGTCCATGATCTCCGTGATCACGCGGTCCGCATCCTTCTTCAGTTCTTCAACCTCCTGCTCCGTAACGGCAGGCATCTCTTCTGACTGACTCATCCTCTTCCTCCTCATAAAACTCCGTCGTTCTCTTCGCTCATACCCTCTCAAGGGCTTCCGTAATGGTGGACACGGGGATCAGCTCCGCCTTAAGATCCGGAACGGTTCCCAGCTTGCAGGCCTTCGGAAGAATGACTCTGCGATAGCCCAGCTTATCCGCCTCCTTCACCCGCTGCAGGATATTCTGTACACCGCGGATCTCCCCGGCCAGGCCCACCTCTCCGATGATGACGGTGTCATCCCCCACGGGGCGGTTCCTGTAGCTGGATGCGATGGCACAGATGATTCCCAGATCCGAAGCCGGATCACTGACCTTCAGTCCGCCGGCGATACTGACATAGCAGTCGCAGCCCGAAAGATTGATGCCTCCGCGTTTCTCCAGCACCGCCATCAGCAGATTCACACGGTTATAGTCCACACCCACGGAGGTCCTCCTGGGCATATTAAAATTCGAATCACTGACCAGAGCCTGCAGCTCCAGAAGTACCGCTCTGGTACCCTCCATGGAGCTGATGACCACAGATCCCGGAGCTTCCACCGGCCGTCCCGTCAGGAACATCTGGGAAGGATTGGACACCTCCTCCAGACCGGTCTCCGTCATATTGAATACTCCGATCTCATTCGTGGAACCAAAGCGGTTCTTCACCGCCCTGAGCATCCGGAAACCGGAATTGTCATCCCCTTCAAAATACAGCACACAGTCCACCATGTGCTCCAGGGTCCTGGGGCCTGCCACGGTCCCCTCCTTCGTCACATGTCCGACGATGAAGATAGCCACATTCAGCCGTTTAGCGATCTGCATCAGCCTGCCGGTCACCTCACGGACCTGGGTCACGCTTCCCGGAACATTGTCCAGCTCCGGCGCAAACATGGTCTGAATGGAGTCGATCACCACCACATCCGGCGTATTCTTCTCGATGGCCTGCTCTGCATTCGAGAGATCCCCGTCCGAAAGCAGTAGGATCTTCTCGTCAAACGCTCCCAGGCGTACGCCCCGCATCTTGATCTGGGACAGGGATTCCTCCCCCGAGACATAGAGCACCTTCTCATCGTCCGCCACCAGGCACTTGCACATTTCCAGGAGCAGTGTGGACTTCCCTATCCCCGGATCGCCGCCCACCAGCACCAGGGATCCGCGGACGATACCGCCTCCCAGAACCCGGTCCAGCTCCCCGATATTTGTGAACATCCGGCTTTCCTGGGCAGAGGTCACCTCCGTGATACTTACGGCTTCCGGCTTCTCCCCCGCAGGTGCCGAACTGCTTCTCTTCTTTATTGTGATCTTCTCTTCTGCAAATGTGTTCCACTGCCGGCATCCCGGGCACTGGCCCATCCACTTTGCCGATTCATATCCGCACTCTTTACAGAAGAACACCTGTTTTTCCTTCAAATCCCGACCTCCCGTCGATGTAACCCTGCCTACCCGATCCTGAATCTTTCCTGCCGATAGACCGCACAGGGGACAGACTAACGGCGGCGCTTCGGCCCCAGAAGTCTGTCCCCTCCGGCTTCTCATATAACACTTCCGGTCTCAATCCGTCAAACGACGGGTTGAAGCCTATTCCTCAACCTTCTCAACAACTACGAAGATCTTGTCTGTCTCCTCCAGGGAAGCTGAAATGATCAGCTTTCCGCCAAGATTGGTCTTCATGGTTCCCACACAGTTCTCGTCCACGTAAACCTTATATTCACGCTCAGGCTCAAGCTCCAGTGTTACCTGTGCATCCTTATCTCCCTCAACCGTGAATTCCACGCGGTCTGCGGAAGCACGGAAATCATGTACAGCTGTTCCCGGTACCGATTCGTATACAAATGATCCGTTCTTCTCCAGCTTTGTGATCTCATTAAATGTCTTGATCTTATAGCTGTCCCCCATGTACATGAAGCCGTCTTTCTTCGTCTTCTCCTTCAGCTCATAATTACCGAAGCTAAGCGCTCCATCCTCCTCTTCACGGATCAGTTCTTCGATTACTGCCATCTTTATAAACCCTCCTAACTAAGATGCATATTCATCTGCAGTCCCATTATAGCCGATTACGGAGTTTTTTTCCACCGGTTTTATCGGTTTTTTGGAACGTATTTTCTACTTCTGTGTAAATGTGACCTTTCCGGCCTTCACTCCGACAGAGACCTTGCTGTTCCTGCTGATCCTGCCTTGCAGGACCTCCTCTGCAAGAGGATCCTCCACCCAGGTCTGAATGGCCCGGCGCAGCGGTCTTGCACCGTATTTCTTATCATACCCCTTTTCGAAGATAAACTTACGGAGCGATTCGCCATAGGTCAGCCTGAGACCCAGTCCTTCCTCCGCACGCTTCGTGAGCTCCTTCAGCATGAGATTTACGATCTCGCGCACATCCTTCTCACTCAGCATATGGAAGACGATGGTCTCGTCGATCCGGTTCAGGAACTCAGGGCGGAACATCTGTTTCACCTCTTCCATCACCCGGTCCTTCATCTCATTATGATCCCGCTCTGCCGTGTCCTCTGCGGTAACAAAGCCCAGGGTCTTGGGATCCACGATCCTCTGCGCCCCCGCATTCGAGGTCATGATGATGATGGTATTCTTGAAGTTGATCATCCGTCCCTGCGCATCCGTGATCCGGCCGTCATCCAGAACCTGCAGCAGGATGTTGAACACATCCGGATGTGCCTTCTCGATCTCGTCAAACAGCAGCACCGAATAGGGCTTCTTGCGGACCTGTTCCGAAAGCTGGCCGCCCTCATCGTAGCCCACATAGCCCGGAGGCGAACCGATCATTTTCGACACGCTGTGCTTCTCCATATATTCGGACATGTCCACACGGATGATACTGTTCTCATCCCCGAAGAGAGCTTCGGCGAGAGCCTTCGAAAGCTCCGTCTTACCCACACCTGTGGGGCCCAGGAAGAAAAATGTACCGATGGGCCGTTTCGGATCCTTCAGTCCCACTCTTCCCCGGCGGATGGAACGGGCAACTGCTGTCACAGCCTCCTCCTGTCCCACTACCCGCTGATGAAGGACCTTCTCCAGCTTCAGCAGTCTCTGCTGCTCCGACTGGGTCAGACGGGATACGGGGATCTTCGTCCAGAGAGATACCACGTCTGCGATATCCTGTTCATTGATGGAAGGCTCCGCATCCTCCAGCTCCTTTGCACGGGCCAGTTCTTCCTTGCGGATCCTCTCCTGTTCCTTTCGTATCTCATTCTGAATGCGTTTTGCCTCTGCCATTGCAGACATCTGAAGTGCCTTCTCCAGGTCCTTGTTCAGACCGCGAAGGCCACGTTCCACATTTCCAAGGGATGCCTTTCTTCTTCCGGTCTCCATCCGCTTCTTGGCAGACGCCTCATCCAGAAGATCGATGGCCTTATCCGGAAGATACCTGTCATTGATATAACGGACCGACAGCCTTACCGCCGCTTCCATGGCTTCCTTCGTGATCTCAACATGATGATGGGCTTCATAGCGGGGTGCTACGCCCTCCAGGATCTCCAGAGTCTCCTCCTCGGTAGGCTCCTCCACATAAACCGGCTGGAACCTGCGCTCCAATGCCGCATCCTTCTCGATATATTTTCGGTATTCTGCCCGTGTGGTGGCACCGATCACCTGGATCTGCCCACGGGAAAGAGCCGGTTTCAGGATGTTGGAAGCATCCATGGCTCCCTCCGCTCCGCCGGCACCGATAATGGTATGCAATTCGTCGATGAAGAGGATGACATTTCCGGAATCGATGACCTCCTGAATGGTCCTCTTGATCCGTTCCTCAAACTCCCCACGATACTTCGAGCCTGCCACCATACTGGTAAGATCCAGGGAGACGATCCTTTTCTCGCGAAGAGACGCCGGAACAGCGCCCTCATGAAGCAACTGGGTAATGCCCTCTACAATGGCCGTCTTACCCACGCCTGCCTCGCCCACAAGGCATACATTGTTCTTCATCCTGCGGCTGAGCACCTGAAGCACCCGCTGCATTTCATCTGCACGTCCGATGACGGGATCCAGCCCGCCGGACTCCGCTTCCGCCGTAAGGTCACGGCTGTACTGATCCAGTGTCGGTGTGGCCGAACGGTTCTTCAGCTTACCGGCGATGGCAGCCTGATAGGTGCGTTCCGCATCCTTCTCCCGCATTCCGTCCGCGATGAGAACATCCACATAGAGACGCTTTCGGTTGATCTTCATCAGATCCAGCATCTGGGATGCCACCGTCTCCCTGTGGTTCAGGATCGCCAGAAGGATATGCTCCGTTCCGATCTCTCTTACACCGTAACGTCTGGATTCTTCGCCGGCATCCCGAAGCAGCTCCCGGGTCTTCTCCGTCAGCCCTTCTCCGTCCGACTTGCCCTCCAGCTCCAGCGCAAGCTCCTTTGCATCCTCCAACATGGAAGAAAAGCGGTCCGGTGTCACGCCATTCTTCCGAAGGACCTTCTCCGCCACACCCTTGTGGACGGAGATCAGCCCAAACAGAAGATGCTGGGTTCCCACAAAACCGCTGTTCATCTGTTTTGCAATTCGGTCAGCCTCCTGCAGCACCTGCTGCGCGGCTGAGGAATATTTTTCTTTCATTTTGTTCCTCTAGAATTATTTGATCTTACGACGAAGCCGAATTGCTTCACCGCTTCGCGGCTCCCGCAATTCTCCCGGTCCTCGAGCTCCCGCACTTCGTGCTCCGCTCTCGGATCGGGGCGCATCTTGCGAACCCGCACGATGCTCTGCAAGCAGGCATCGTGTGGGTTCTCAGATGCTGGCTTCGTCTATGGCCTTCCCAATATCATGTCTCATATACTTATTCTCAAACTCCACCCATTCCGTTGCGGAGTATGCGTTGGCTCTGGCCTCGGGAAGTGTGCT
Organism: uncultured Lachnospiraceae bacterium; assembly: GCA_902797155.1. GTDB lineage: Bacteria > Bacillota > Clostridia > Lachnospirales > Lachnospiraceae > Eubacterium_Q. The sequence continues at coordinate 8,571 of CADBRW010000015.1, read as the reverse complement.
GCCAAGTGCCGTCACCCCAAGTACACGGCCGCCGTTGGTCACAACCTTTCCGTCCTTCATCTTGCTTCCGGAATGGAATGCGTAGTAACCGTCTCTGGTATTGAAACGCTCCAGACCCTTTATTTCAAAGCCCTTCTCGTAATGTACCGGATATCCGTCGGAAGCCAGCATGACGCAGACTGCCGCATTGTCCTCAAACTGAAGGTCGATCTGATCCAGAGTTCCGTTTACACATGCCTCCATAACGGTCAGCATGTCATTCTTCATTCTGGGGATGACTACCTGCGCTTCCGGATCACCGAAGCGTGCGTTAAACTCCAGCACCTTCGGACCGTCCTCCGTCAGCATAAGACCGCAGAAAAGAACGCCCTTAAACTCACGTCCCTCTGCACGCATGGCATCGATGGTCTTCTGGTATACATGCTCCTTGCAGAACCGATCCACCTCTTCGGTATAGAAGGGGCTGGGAGAAAATGTTCCCATTCCGCCGGTATTGAGTCCGGTATCTCCGTCACCGGCACGCTTATGATCCTGTGCGGAGGTCATGGGCAGGATGGTCTTTCCATCAGAGAAGCAAAGCACGGAAACCTCACGTCCTGTCATGAACTCCTCGATGACGATCTTATCACCTGCTGCGCCGAACTGCTTATCCACCATAAGGGTCTTCACTCCCTCCATGGCTTCGTCCCGTGTCATACAGATCAGTACGCCCTTACCCAGAGCCAGACCGTCTGCCTTCAGAACGATGGGGATCTTCGCTGTCTTCAGGTACTCCAGCGCATCCTCCGGATTATCAAATACTTCGTAAGCTGCCGAAGGAATATCGTACTTCTTCATCAGCTCCTTGGAGAAAGCCTTGGATGCCTCGATGATCGCGGCATTCTTCCGCGGCCCGAAGGTCGGGAAACCTGCATCCAGAAATGCATCAGCCACGCCTGCAGCCAGCGGATCGTCCGGTCCGACCACCACGAAATCAACTTCCTTTTCCTTTGCAAATGCGACCAGCTTCTCCGCATCCATTACAGAGATATCCACGCATTCTGCAAGCTCACCGATCCCGGCATTCCCCGGGGCCGCATAGATTTTATCAACTCTCGGGCTCTTTGAGATAGCCCATGTAATGGCGTGCTCTCTTCCACCGCCGCCTACGATCATTACCTTCATTTGGCATTTCCTCCAATTGTCTCTTCGATTAATGCGATCTCCCTACTGTACCTTTCCCGTAGCGATATCATTGATCGCCTGGGGAAGCAGCTTCCACTCAGCCTCCTCCATGATACGGCGCTGAAGTGTCTCGGGCGTGTCATCCGGCTTTACCTCAACGGCTTTCTGCAGGATGATGGGACCCGTGTCGGTTCCGCTGTCCACGAAATGTACCGTGGCTCCCGAAACCTTGACGCCACGCGCAAGGGCCGCCTCGTGAACCTTCAGTCCGTAATATCCCGTTCCACAGAAGGACGGGATCAGGGACGGATGAATGTTGATGATCTTCCGTTCGTATTTCTCGATCATTTCCGGCGGAATGACTACCAGGAAGCCTGCCAGCACGATCAGGTCGGGCTGATAGGAATCCACCGCTTCCATAAACGCCTTATGGAAGGCGGGGCGGTCCGGAAAATCCTTCGGACTTACCACCTCTGCCGGGATCCCGGCTTTGGCCGCACGCTCCAGTGCGAAAACTCCGGGATTGTTGCTGATGACGCCCACCAGCTCTGTGTTCTGCACGGTTCCGGCTGCAACTGCATCAATGATGGCCTGCAGGTTTGTGCCGCCGCCCGATACCAGGACTAAAACTCTAAGCATGGTTTTACTCCTTCCTATACAAGGATCACGCCCTCATCAGACGCCACTGTTTCACCGATGATATAGCCCTTGTCACCGGCCTCTGCCAATGCTGCCAGGGTGCGGTCTGCATCCTCGGGACGAACCGCAAGCACCATGCCGATACCCATGTTGTAGGTATTGTACATTACCTGCTCCTCCACCTTGCCTTCGCGGGCCATCATTTTGAAGATTGCGGGAACCTCGTAGCTGTCCTTCCGTACCTTCGCTGCGATGCCAGAAGGAAGCATACGCGGGATATTTTCATAAAATCCGCCACCGGTGATATGGCTGGTGCCCTTGATGCTCACACCGGCCTGCTTCACCTGCTTCAGTGCATTTACATAGATCCGTGTCGGAGTGAGAAGTGTCTCACCAAGGGTCCCGCCCAGCTCCGGTACATACCGGCTGAGGGACTTCTCAGACATATCGAAGATCTTCCTTACCAGAGAGAAGCCGTTGGAGTGCACACCGCTGGACGCGATACCGATCAGGGTGTCTCCCGTAGTTATGGACGCACCGGTGATCATCTGCTTCTTCTCCACAACGCCAACCGCAAAGCCTGCCAGATCGTACTCGTCCTCTGCCATAAGGCCCGGATGCTCTGCAGTCTCGCCGCCGATCAGCGCAGCGCCTGCCTGACGGCAGCCCTCAGCCACACCGCTGACGATGGTGGCGATCTTCTCGGGGATATTCTTCCCGCATGCGATATAATCCAGGAAGAACAGAGGCTCTCCGCCGGAGCACGCGATATCATTTACACACATAGCCACCGCATCGATCCCGATGGTATCATGCTTGTCCATGACGAACGCCAGCTTCACCTTCGTTCCGCAGCCGTCGGTTCCGGAAAGCAGAACCGGCTCCTCCATGTTCTTGATGGCACTGAGGTCAAATGCGCCGGCAAAACCGCCGATGCCTCCCAGCACCTCCGCACGCTGCGTCTTCCGAATATGCTCTTTCATAAGCTCTACGGATCTGTAGCCCGCCTCAATATCCACACCGGAATTCTTATAATCCATTCTCTGATCCTCCTTAAGGGTCGTTAGGTTCAAAAAGTACGTTCCCATTATAGATGATGACAACCTTTTTGTAAACCGCGAAGGCGCTTTTTCTATGGTCTTTTTAGTGCATGTTTCCCATTTTGTTCATTGAATCAGATGATGCATCATGATATAATCTTCAGTGTATGGGATTAAGTGAAAATGGGATAGCTTTCTATCCTTCGGCAATCCAAACGGGGGTAGCAACATGAAATCTGACCACAGGCTGAATATCGGTTTTTTCACCTGTCATCTGGACAATGATTACGCCTTTGAGATCTGCAAGGGCGTTGAATATGCTGCCCGCGAGGCAGACGTGAATCTGATCATCTTCCCTGGCATGTATCTGAATGCATCTTACAACGATCCCGTAAATGCCAAGTATGATTACCAGTACAATTCCATCTTCTACTACGCTTCCCGGAAGACTCTGGATGCCCTGATCGTGTCCATCGGATCCATCGGAAGCTTTCTTTCCGTGGATGACATCCATTCCTTCCTTCGCCAGTTCAACGTGCCCATCCTGACGCTGGAGATTCCCGTTGAAGGCTATCCGTCCCTCTATACCGACGGCAAGGCCGGCATGCGGGAGGAAGTGGAGCATATGATAAAGCACCACAACAAGACGAAGATCGGCTTCGTCAGCGGGCGTAAGGAGAATGACGATGCCCAGGAACGCCTTGCGGTTTATCGTCAGGTCCTGGAGGAGAACGGGATCCCCTACGATCCGAAGCTTGTGGTATACGGAGATTTCTCCGAATACAGTGAGAAGATCGTGGACCGCCTGCTGGATAACAATCCGGATCTGGAGGCCATCATTTTTGCAAATGATACGATGACCATCGGCGGCTACCACTCCATCATGAAGCACGGACTGAAGATCGGCCGGGACATCCTGGTGGCCGGCTTTGACAACGCACCCACAGCAGTGGCACACAGTCCGTCCCTTACCACCGTGGACAATAAGATCATGGAGTTGGGCTATAACTCGATTTATCAGGCAATGGAGCTGGTAAAGAACGGAAAGATCCGGATCAGCACCCTTCCCTCCAGTATGATCGTCCGGAATTCCTGCGGATGCAACCCATCTTCGGACCCGGCGATCCTGGAGCGGGTGGATACCGCCCTTCCCTCCATGACACCTGAAATGCTCCTGCAGGAATTCAAGGATATGTTCCTGAGTCACTACTATTCCTGCTTTTACTCGGAACGGCTCTTCGAACTGCTGGATCCCTTTATCCTGCATTTCATCCGCCCCATCTTCCAGCGGAAGAGTCTGCCCATCCCTCAGCTGTTGGAGGAATTCCATACCGTTCTTGATGACGAAGTGATTTATTTCTACTTCTCTTACATCAAGGTGGCAAATACCATACGTGTGCTGTCGGATTTCCTGTCCAACCTGGCGATCCAGTCCACGCGCCGTGCGAAGATCAACTCCATGCTGAACGCCGTTCAGTCCGAACTGGCCTTCACCATGTCCAGGGAACACCTGTATTCCCTCCGTGATTTCAAGAGCAGCATTTGGAGTTCCGTCTACATCACAAGGGATACTCTGATCTCCAGCGGAAATGAGAAGCTCTGTTTCTCTCTCATCATGGACAAGCTTTATAAAACCAGCGGGTTCCAGAGCTCCTATATCTATCTGTATGACAAACCGGTGATGCAGCTGCCCAACGGAACCTGGCAGATACCGGATTTTGTCCTGTTCCAGGCATGTATGCTGGACGGAAAGGCCACGGTTTTCTCCGGTGACGACCGTATCCTTCCCTCCTCCATGATCTTCCAGAACAAATACACGCCCAACAACCGGCGGCATACCCTGACCATCACGCCAATCTTTACCAATGAGATCCAGCACGGACTCTTCGTCAGCGAAACGCCCCTGAAGAACTTCAGCCAGGTGTACTCCACCACGCTGCAGCTGGGAACCTCCATGAAGTTTATGGATCTGATGCGCCAGCAGATTGCCATCCAGAACCGCCTGGAATCCAGCATGAACGAGATCAGGGAGAAGAATGACCTGCTGAACCACCTGTCCGTTACGGACTCCCTGACCGGTCTCTATAACCGCCGCGGTTTCTTTGAAGCCGCCCAGGAGCTGATCACATCCTTCAGCAGCCGGGACTGTCCCGCAGTCATCGGATATGTGGATATGGACAACCTGAAGCAGGTAAACGATATCTTCGGCCATAAGGAAGGCGACTACGCTCTCCGTGCCATTGCGGACACACTGAATAACGTGATGCCGGAGGGCGCCATTATCGCCAGGATCGGCGGTGACGAATTCGCCATCTGCGTGATCGGAATTGACTCCGCCGGAACCAAAAAGCTGAAGGATACGCTGAACAAGCACGAAGCAAAGCTTAACCGCAGCTGCAACAAGCCCTACTACATCGAATGCAGCATCGGACTTATGGAATTCGAGTGCGACGACACGCAGGACGCCGAAGAGCTTATGATCAAAGCCGATGAGAAGCTGTACATCAATAAGCGCAGAAAGCGTAAGAATGTGGTGAAGGAACCCAAGTGATAAAGACATGACAAAGGGGTCAGACCCCGTTACGAAACTGTTACATTTTAATGTAACAATTTTGTAACGGGGTCTGACCCCTGATCATGCCCGGCCATCAGTGCGCAACCGCGTTGTAGATCTCCCGGGTCACATCTGCCTTGTTCATGGTGTAAATGTGGATCCCGGTGATGCCGTGGCGCAGCAGATCATCCACCTGCCGGATGGCATATTCGATCCCGGCCTGGCGCATGCCTGCCGGATCCTCGGAGTATTTAGCTATAAGATTTGAAAGCTCGGTGGGAACGGAGGAACCTGACAGGGAGACACTGGTCCCCAGCTGGTTCACCTTTGTGATGGGCATGATGCCGGCATGCAGCTCGGCCTTGATCCCCATTTCATCGATGCGTTCCCGGAAACGGTAGAATTTCTCGTTGTCGAAGAACATCTGGGTGATCAGCTCCTCCACACCCAGATCGCATTTTTCTTTAAGATACTTAAGATCCGCCTCAAGATCCGGGGATTCCGGATGCTTCTCAGGATAGCAGGCAGCCGCGATACGGAAATCGCCGAAGTCCTTGATCCCCCTGATCAGATCGGATGCATAACGGAATTCTCTTTGCTCGAACTCTTCCTCGGTCATGGTACGGGGCCGGTCTCCCCGAAGGGCCAGGATGCGGCGTACCGCCTTCTTCTGCAGCTCCTCCAGGCGTTCCTTCAGGGTATCCTTCGTCATGCCAACCGCCGTCATATGTGCCAGGGCTTCCACATCACATACATTCTGGATGTAGGAAGAGATCTTCGCCGTCTTCTTGCTGTTGCTGCCGCCGGCGCCATAGGTGACACTGATATAATCCGGCTTCAGATCCTCGATGGCATCCAAAGTCTGAAAGATCTCATATATGTCATCATCTCTCTTCGGCGGAAATACTTCGCAGGAGAAGCAGACTTCCTCTCCCGTATATCTGTTATGGATCATAAGGGTTCATCCTCCACATACTGCTGGAGATTCTCATAAATCTCAGGATATTTCTTCTTCAGGCTCATGGGACGGAAATCCGTTCCCACAAAGCCATGGCTGGTCTCTGCCGTGTGAAGCAGCTGACCCTCCAGGTTCTTGATCTCATACCGCAGGCTGAAACGTACCGGCGTGAGTCTTACGATGTGCGAATAGATCTCGACGGTATCGCCGAAATGCAGCGCATAGGTATAGTAATCATGCAGCTCCAGGACCGGAATGATGATCCCCAGTTCCTCCAGCTTATCATAAGGGAGTCCTGCCTGTTCCATCAGATCCAGTCTGGCCTCCTCCAGGTATCTTGCATAATTGGAATGATGCACCACCTGCATCTGATCGGTTTCATAGTAATTGATCTTGCGCCTGTATGGCTTTAAGGTTTTCATACATCTGCCTTTCTGACGGGTGTTCTGTCAGGATTGATCGCCGGCCGGTCCTGGCCCACCGTATTACGGTCCGGGCTGATGGGGGTACCGTCTGCATTCACCGGCGTACGGTCCGGATTCACCGAACTGCCGCTCTGCTGGTCAAAGGGCTCTTCCCCGTCGAAACGGATCTCCAGCTGGCTCGCCTTCTCGCGTTCCTTCGCCTTCTGCTTCTGCTTCTCACGATAAAGCTCCACAGACAGCAGCTGGGACAGCTCCATGATCTGGGCATAGCGATCCTCTCTGGTCAGCGAATTCAGGGACCGGAGCAGCTCTGCCTTATTCTCGGAAATGGCATCCATCTTGCTCTGCAGCATTCCCTGCATGGCCTTATATTCCTGGTCCAGCTGGTCAAATGCGTCCGCCAGCAGATGATCCACCTCCGTCAGCATCTCATCCGTATAAATGAGGGATGCCGCGTAAATGTCTCCTGCAGTACGAAGTGCCTTCTTCTCCTCCGCATCCATTTCCGCAGGAGAGAAATTGAGAGGCTCGCCTTCTCTTCTCTTGGTAACACGGATCCGGCTGGCACTCTTCTCTGCCTCGAAAATGATCTTCTCCGCCTCTTTCTTTGCATCATTCAGGATCTTGGCCCTTCGGTCCGTCACCTCACGGTATGCCTTTAGTTCTTCATGCACATTACCTTCCAGCTGATCCAGAAGCTCGACGATCTCCTCTCTGGGAAGGACCACCTTGGTGGGCTGGAGCGGAAAGCTCTGCCCCTCAACCACCCGGCTGCGAATTTCTTCTATGATTGCTACGGAACGATCTTTCTCCATCTCTTCGTCCGTCCTTTTCTCAGATTCAGGATATGCCGTTTCGGCATACACGAATCTTATTTTACAACATTTCAGGGCAAAATAAAAGAGCACGGCGAGATTTTCGTCCGTGCTCTGTAATAATTACGATTATCCTCTCTTCAGGAAATCAGGGATCTTGATGCCCTGTCCCTTCTGTGCTGCCGGTGCCGGTGTCGGTGCTGCCGCCGGAGCTGCGGATGCTGCCGGTGCCGGTGTCGGTGCTGCCGCCGGAGCAACAGGTGCTGCCGGTGCAACGGGTGTTGCCGCTACCTTCGGAGCCGGTGCCGTAGCCTGGGGCTGATTCAGGTTGATGGAAAGCGGGATCGGCTGAGCGCCTGTCTTCGGCTTGGAGCTGAAGATAGGATTCTTTACGATGGGCTCGTTGGAACCGGGTGTCTTCAGTGTCGGCGTCGACTTCTTGGTCGGGATGCTGACTCTTCCGCCCCTTCCGCCTTCCTCAAGTCCGGTTGCGATGATGGTGATGCTTACATCCTCACCTGCCACATCATTATCAACCGTACCGAAGATGATATTTGCCTCATCGCCTGCCTGCTCTGTGAGGTAGGTGATGGCATCGTATGCTTCCACAATTCCTACATTTCCGGAGAAGTTTACGATGATGTCGGAAGCTCCGTTCACCGTTGTCTCCAGAAGCGGAGAATCCATAGCCTGCTTGATCGCATCTACGGCCTTGTTGTCACCGGATGCCTGACCGATACCGATATGAGCCACGCCCTTATCACGCATAACGGTCTGGATATCTGCGAAGTCCAGGTTGATGAGACCCGGCTTGTTGATCAGGTCTGTTACACCCTGTACACCCTGCTGAAGAACCTCGTCTGCCTTCTTCAGTGCATCCGGGATGCTGGTACGCTTGTCGCAGATCTGAAGCAGCTTGTCGTTCGGGATCACGATCAGGGTATCTACATTCTCACGAAGCTTTGCGATACCGTTC
>CADBRW010000014.1 GCA_902797155.1 uncultured Lachnospiraceae bacterium | reverse complement strand
ATTCTCCTGTCCCATGTCGATGTCCAGCGTTGGGGAGAAGGTAAAATCGCCTTTATGCTCTATGGAAAATGTTTCATGCGGATACACACCTGCCAGCTCGTTGATGGCCTGCGAGGGGATACGGGTACTGCTTCCCACCCTCAGATCCGTGCTCTGGGGTGTTGCCGTGAATGACCTTCCGTTCACAGCCCAGATATAGGTATCATCCATGATGAAGTGGAAGGTGATGTTCCTGCCGGATATCTTCCCCAGCACATCTCCCGGTACCAGGGATCCTCCGTTCATTTCCACGTAGATATCTCCCGGTTCTTCCTTCTTCTCTGCAACGGCTGAAATATTCTCCCAGCCTGAGATCTTAGCCACTCCTGAGCTGTCCCGTTCCGGAGAGCTCACGATGTAGGGGATCCGGTCCTCCACCTTGCTTTCAACCTCTTCATCAGTCAAAGAGACGCCTTCCGTCCTCTTTGCCACATTACTGTTACTTCCCGGAGTATTGGAGGAGTCGCCGTCATGCCGGACCGCAGAAGCCGAAGCTTCACCCTCCGTGGTCATACTGCCTTCCTTTACCGGAGAAAGATTTCCCGCCTTGTCCTCTACCACAGCGAAGAGATCATATCTGGTCCTTTTCGTCAGACCGGAGATTTCAAAGCTTCCGTCCTGGGACTGCATGCCCTTCTCCTTCACATCCTCCGGCTCCACGGAAGAGATATCGATACTCTCCCTTGCAAGCATATAATAATTCCGGACACCACTCTCATCATCACTTCCGGTAACGGTTATCACTGCAGAGGTTTCGTCCGCCTCACCCGACACGCTCATGGCGGTGGGATCCGTCTCATCCTCCCAGATACCGCCTGTGGAAATGTAGGAAACACTTCCGTCTCCCGCCGTCACCTTTACGTAAATGTAGTTCAGCATGTTCTTGACCAGCGTCGGCTTCACCTTGGAGTCATACTTGGTCCATTTACTGACCTCCACCGTTGTCGTATCCGCAGCGGTATTCACATCCTGGGATTCCTTGGCAACCGCCTCGATCAGCCCCGGAGAACTGAGGAACTTATCCGCTATGACATACTCCACACTCTGCACGGAGGTTTCCGAGCCGGCATTCACCGTGAACTCTTCCAGACGGTTGGTAAAGTCATCGACCTCATCCTTCGCCTGCAGAGTGCAGTACACATGGCCCATGATCTCGATTCCTTTGGAACCCAAAGTAGCACCTCTGCGGGATACCACATCACTGAGATTCCCGGACTTATCCTCCGCAACGGCGTAGAACATATACTCCACATTTGCAGTGAGCGGTGGCATGGAGAAGAATCCGTCTCTGGTCTTCTCACCGTTCTTCTTCACCTCCGATGCCTTGGGAGTGCTCTTACTTGCCTCTGTTACCAGCAGATAGTACATATCCACATTTTCCCCGCCGGTGACGATCACGGTTGCAGACTGGTTTGTAAGCTTCAATGTACTGATGGAGATCTCTGCCTTTTTATCCGATGTGGCCTTGGAGGATTTCTTTCCCTGAGAATCCGCACTCTGAGAACCCGAGCCCTGAGTACCCGAACCCTGGGAACCTGATTCCTGAGTACCTGACCCTTGGGAATCGGAGCCCTGGATACCGGAGGCATCTCCCCCCTTCCCGGTCTCACCGGCTTCGAGGATGGCCCTTCCCGCTCCCGGAGAAACCGCTGCTTCCGTAACAGCTCCTCCTATGGGGCACGCAAAGAGAACCAGCATCATGGAAAGAATTCCGGCCATGACTCTGTTTCTAACGGCTTTTCTGTTTCTTCGTATCCGGATCATATCGTACTTCCTCTTAATACAAACCTTCTGCCTGAACTAAAAAACAGCAACAGGAGACAGGTCCGGTCATCCGAACCTGCCGCCTGCTGCTGCAACTGTCAAAGAATATGGAGTTTCCCCCTCCTGCTTTCATAACATAACCCCACCAAATACGATTCCGCCCCCCATTTGCGGTAACCTTCAGTATACCATAAAAGCCTTTTAATATCAATGTTCGCCCAACTGTGCATACCCCATTTCGATCAGCTCATCCATCGTGTGCCGACCGAACATTCCAAAGGCCGTGGACGGATCATTGATGAGAAAGGTTTTCGTTGCAGGAATGTACCCCGCGAAATCTCCGATCCTGTCGGTGATCACCAGTTCCTCTTCATCCATCACATAGGCATTTCTGTTGAAGCTGTCATCCTCAAAGTCGAGGATCACGGAGTCCTCCTCATAATACCATTTCGCGCTGTCAGCGACAGACAACGATTCTCTGATACGTGTGCTGTTCTTAAGCTTCCCGTCCTTTATGCCGTATCTCCTGACGTATCCGTCAAACCCAAACAGATAGATACTGTCTCCATGACTGCTGATGGATACGACAGTACTCTCCTTATGTTCCAGCTTCGTAAGCAGTTTCCCGCCGGAGATATCATAGATCAGGCTGATCCCCCGTTCATAATCGGAAACGATGACATTTTCTTCCGAAAAAACGACCGTGTATATCACGTTATTCTCATTCGGCTGACTGGAGACCTCCTCCAAAACCCGGAAGGTGTCCTTCTCCAGATCATAGATCAGAAAATCAACAGTTCCGTTCCTCTCAACGGAAATGGGAAGATATCTTCCGTCATCCGAAGAGTTTTCTATGGACCTTATGGTATATCCCTCCGATTCCAGCTTCAGAGTGTGATACTCAGGCTTACCGGACAGGATTCGGCAGATCCGGAACTGATTCTCATCTTTTACAGAAGCGTAGTAAGCAGTCATCCCTCCGATCCGGGTGAACCTTACGGAATTCAGATCAATATCCCCGATTCCTTCCACCGGCACCCTCTCCTCTGCCCCATCTTCCACCGCAAAGTAGAACACCGCCATGCCCTCCGTGGGAAGGCCGTTATTGCGGATCATGAGCCGCGAACCCTCATCCACGAACTCTGTACCAAAGTCCCTCAGCACACCTTTATAGAGTTCCTCCGGAAGCGCTTTTCTCCACTTCTCCACCTTCTTCTTCGTATCGATCATCACCAGTGTGAAGGTATCATCCGCTTCGTCCCGAAGAATGACTGCAGCCAGTTCACCGTGCAGGCACAGGCCGCAAACACGCTTGGGTGTGGCATTTCGACCAAGGAAGACAAAGGACTCATCCCCCCAGCCTTCCGCATAGATCGTCAGTGTCTTTTCGTCATCTACGACAAAAGTAAGGCTTTCTTTCCGGAAGCTGTTCTCCACCCTGCGGATCTGCTCTATGTTGATGTGATATGCTTCATTCACAACGTACCGACTGTCTGACGGAACGATGCTGGCCAGTTCTCCGCATTCAAGGACAGCCCCCACGCTCCCGTTATACCAGATGTCTCTCACATCGGAATGCAGTTCACATCTCCGGATCAGTTTCCCGCTTTCCGCATCATGAACGCAGACCACATCCGATGTTGCAGAGATGACACAGTCCTTTCCATCGATGACGAAGACCTTCACCATGGGGTTGTCCCCTGCGGACCCATACCTGGTATCCTCCCAGATCCAATCCTCCTTCCCGTCCTTTCGGACACAGCCCAGCATCAGGGTGTATGCCGAGTAGCTGGTCCCCTTCTCCGACAGATACGACTCAGGCGCTCCGGTCACATAATAGATCCTGTCATTGTCGATCAGATACTCTTCAATCTTCATCGGTCTTGTGGCATACATTTCCACCGACTGCTCCTCAGGCTTCAATATTCCCACTCCGGCTTCCTTCGCCTGAAATGAATCATCTGTCCCGTAATAACTGAAGGAAATACCGCCATTCTCCGGAAGACATCTGAAATTCTCGAAGCTGATCCCCTGCCTTTCTCCCATGGGAATGTGAGCGATCTCCACATTTCCGTCCTTCGGAGAATACGTACAGGTTGAAAAAACTGACTGGGACGATCCGACGCCTGTCTCATACAGGAAAATGAACCTGTCCTCCGCCACGAGCACAGAAGAACTGACGTACTCGAAACCGTCAGTCGTATGGTCCGATAAGACCAGTCTGCTGACCAGCTTACCGTCCTTTGTGATCTGAAACAGTTCCTCCTTTTTTGCTCCATAGAACAGGACATAGAATTCGTCCGCGCATACATACATTCCGAGATATCTTCCATAGTCCGCGACGGATCCGTCGTAAAGCAACCTTCCGTCCTTCAGATCCTCCATATGGAGCCATTGGTATGTGTCGGAACAGAGCACATACCGTCCGGAGGAATCTATCTCAAAATCAGTGATCCCGTTGCTGTGTTCGATCCGGTAGATGGGGATCTCATTCTTCGTATTCTCAGGCATGATATAGGCTCCCACTGCCTGAGAAAGAGCGTAACGCGCTTCAGGAGTAACGGGCATATCCTTATCACCGTCCTCCGTGGGGAGCGCCCTCAGTGCATATCGAATCGCCTCCAGCCTGTCATTGTCCGCCAGAGCCTCCAGCGAATCGTTCACCAGGATCTCAGACTGGCGCTTCAGGGATTCCCGGTAACTGCGGTTGACCCGTATCTCACTCCACACAAAATAAACCAGTGCGATACTTACCAGCGCCAGCGCAACATTTACCATCACGAAGGCTCTCTGCTTCCTGTACCGCTCCTGTCTTCTCACCAGATCATCATAGGCCACCTCCAGGATGGGCGCCATGATCCTCGGAAATTCCGTGGTATAGATCATCCGGTTTGCCTTGCTCTTCTTCTTTACCAGCTTCGTCTGATAATTTCTGTAATCAACGGAAAGAGGTTCGATCTTCTCCACACTGCCGTCTTCCTTCAGGATCTCGGTCAGCAGGGAGGGATAGTTCTCCTCCGGACGATCCCCGGAGGACAGTACTGTAAGGATATGGTCTCTGTCATGATCCTTCAGGAAGAATTCGATCTCCTGTTCCACCCAGGAAGAATTCTTCGTTTCCTCCGAAATGATCACGATAAGGTACGCAGACTTCGACAGCGCCTCCTTGATGGATTCTTCCAGATTGTAGCTTCCCGCGAACTCCGTGCTGTCCCGAAACACCTTCTTCAGATGCTTGCCCTCTACCAACGGAGAGTTACGATAGGCAGCAGGAACCCAGAAATGCTCGATCTGATCCTGGATCACACCGGCGATGGCCTCATCGGGATCATGCTTATATGATATAAATGCCGAATAGGTATACTCACTCATGGAACCTTTTCCTTTGAAAATCTGACCGTAGCTTCGAGCAGGGCCACGTGGCCCGGCTGCTTCGCACAACGACATGAAATATTATACCACGGAAGGTTGTCTATGTCCCATCAAAACGATATAATAGACTATAGTAACTCCCTTATCGTAGGGAATTCCCGGGGGTTTTTTGAGATGAAACGAAAATATATCCTGACGATCCTGTCGATCCTAACAATATTTTTTATGGTTTCGCTTTCCGGATGCGGAAAGAAAGCGGAGCTTCGTTTTGGTGCAGGAAATACGGGCGGGATGTATTACAGTTACGCCGAGAACTTGGAGCGGATCATGGCAGATAAGATTCCTCTCCGGATCCGTACCACTACGGGTTCTGCCGCGAATCTCCGGCTACTGCAGAAGGGTTTTATCGACATCACCATCGTCCAGAACGACAATCTGCATGATATCACCGGAAGCATGGGTGAGAAGCTGAACTTCAGCGCTGTCTGTGGTCTTTATACAGAAGCCATCCAAATCGTGGTACGCGCGGATTCCGATATCCATACAATAGAGGACCTGGTCGGAAAGAAGGTTTCCGTGGGTGAGGAGGATTCCGGCACCGGACTCAATGCGAAGGAGCTTCTGCAGATCCACGGTCTCTCCTTCGAGGATCTAAATGCCGTGCATTTCTCCCTGAAGGATGCAGCAGCTTCTCTGAAGGACGGAACCATCGACGCATTTTTCTACACAGCAGGTGCTCCGACACAGGAGATCCTGAATCTGGCAAAGGATACGTCTGTTCGCCTTCTTTCCGTTTCCGACGAAGATATCCGAAGGATGAAGAATCTCTATCCTGACTGTCTGGAATGCGTGATACCGGCAGGAACCTACAACGGACAGACCGAGGCGGTACATACCGTGGGTATACGCGCCATCCTTCTGGTATCAAATGATCTGGATGATGAGACCGTCCGTCTTCTCACGGAAACCGTCTTCCAAAACGCTGCAGAGCTGAATACAAATGTTGTGACGGAAGGAACCTATAATGCCTCTTTCGCAGTGGAATCCATCGAGATCCCCTTCCACCCGGGAGCAGCTGCATATTTTAAAACCCAGGGCATTGAAGTAAAGATCACCGATGATTCCGGAAGCAGTCCGGTGGTCGGCGGACAGGACGAATAGGAGGGCCGGTATGACAGTTGAACTCAACATGTACCAGACCCTTGGAATCGCCGTTCTGGTGCTGTTATTCGGAGCACAGTTAAAGAAAAGGATCCACCTGCTGGAGCATTTCTGTATCCCGTCCCCGGTGGTGGGAGGACTCATCTATGCCATCGTCATGACGGTACTGTATTCTCTGGATCTGGTGGAATTCTCCTACGATGAGACCCTGAAGAATCTCTGTATGGTAGTCTTCTTTACCTCCGCAGGCTTCCAGGCAAATATCCGTATCCTGAAGCGCGGAGGCGTGGCACTTCTGATCTTCCTGGGGATCGTGATCGCACTGATCTTCTCACAGAACCTTCTGGCATCCGGACTCGCAAAACTGGTTGGTGTGGACTACGGTGTGGGACTCTCCACAGGATCCATCCCCATGGTGGGCGGTCACGGAACCGCAGCAGCCTTCGGTCCCATCCTGGAGGACTTCGGCTTCAGCGGTGCCACCACGGTCTGCTCGGCGGCAGCCACCTTCGGTCTGGTCATGGGGTCTCTCATGGGCGGCCCTCTGGCGCAGCGCCGCATCCGGAAGCACAATCTGGCAGAAAACTATTCGAAGATGGAGAAGGAATCCGAAGCAGATGAGCTTGCTCACCGGCCAACGCCCGGGAAGTATGTCTCCGCTACCTATCAGCTGGCAGTTGCCATCGGGATCGGGACCATCATTTCCTGGCTCCTGTCCCTGACCGGCCTTACATTTCCGGTGTATTTCGGATCCATGCTCGCAGCCGCAGTAATAAGGAATCTGGGCGATCACATAAAATCCGTGGATATCCGCATGGGCGAGATCAATGAGATCGGTGAGATCTGCCTCAGTCTCTTCCTCGGAATTGCCATGATCACGCTGAAGCTCTGGCAGCTGGCGGAGCTGGCACTTCCCCTCGTCATTCTTCTGACGGGACAGACCGTGCTGATGTTCGTCTTCGCATATTTTATCGTATTCAACCTGATGGGACGGGACTATGATGCCGCAGTACTGTCAGCAGGGATCTGCGGTTTCGGAATGGGTGCCACGCCGAATGCCATGGCGAACATGCAGGCTATCACCGAGAAGTATCACCCCTCCATCAAGGCCTATATCATCGTTCCAATCGTGGGCAGTATGTTCGTTGATTTCATCAACAGCCTGGTGATCACCATGTTCATAAACTTCGTATGACAAATGCCAGGAGTGCCCCCCAACACAACAAAGCGGACCAGGGCTTTTGCATCCTGATCCGCAACCATTATATCCTCTATGGGAAAGAGGTTCATCCTTTTTCCACCTTCTTGATCTCCTCATCCGAAGCATTCTTCAGAGAATAGGTGTCAAAGGCCGCATCCTTCGGAAGGTTGATCTCGATGCGGTTGATCTTGTCCAGTCTTACCGTTCCCTCTTTCAGTGTCACATCAAATACATGTCCGCCCTTCGTCCGGTCCTCTGACAGAAAATGCAGATGCCAGCCGGGCATATTGATCCCGTCCATATGATCCGGGTAGTATACGCCTACCAGAGATCCTTTGATATTCTCAAAGATAAATGCCGTCTGATTGGAATCCAGCACCGTTTTCAGCGTCACATGATGGGATCTGTAGGGCGCCTCCGATCTGGCGTCCACCCGGTCAAAGGTTCCGTCGATCCGAACCACATGCATACTGTTCAATCCGAAATGCTCCTCGATCCGCCTGGTCAGCTCCGTACGGATGGACTGAATGTCCGGCATGGACTCCAGCTGAAACTCCCTCTTCCCATGCAGCTTTGCAACCGCGGAGAAGGGCACTCCTGAATCCCCCGGCGGTTCGACAACGGATCCGTCCTGGGTTGCCCTGTAGCAGTGGCCGTCAAGAACGATCATCTCTCCGTTTACATCCTCAAAGGTCCCGAGTCCCGTATCGCCTTCCCGAAGCAGCTCCTCAACCGTGATCACGGCCCTTGTATAGCCCAGTGCCAGTGCCTGAAGTGTGGACACCTGATACATTCTGTTCTCATCAGACATAACTCTTCTCTCCTTTACTCTTCGCTGTCAATTATAAGAAAATCTCTCATCGTGTCGTTGAGCATTTTATTCATCTCCTATTGTCTAAAATGCGAGTGTGTCAACACGCTCCAGAAGTCCGGTGATCCTTTCCACGCATCGGTCGATCACCTTCCGGTCATCTTCAGAGATCTCACTGTTCTTATGGATCTTGTGGATCAGACGAATATAGCTGATAAGCGATGCCTTTTCCGTCACCTCCGCGAGTCTCTCCTCATCCTCCGTTCCCAGATAATCCTTCATGAAGGATTCATAAAACTGCTTCGCAGTCTGATAGGAAAAGCCCATAAAATCTTCAACCACGGCCGGATCATCCTCTCCCAGAACCACATAGAAGTAATGGAGTCCGCTGATCTCTATGATCGGATGTCCCGTAGAGAGCCTGTCCATATCGATGAGCAACGGTTCCCCGCCCTGCAGGAATACATTTCCGGTGTGAAAATCCCCGTGTACCAGAGTATCATTCTGCGAGATCTTATCCGCAAGCATGAGGCACTTCTCCGCAAGCGCTTCATTCTCGTAGGCGATTCCTCTTTTGATATAGCCTCTCACTCTTTCCGTGGCATCCGGGAATCCGTCTTCGTCCGTAACCGTTGTGCCGTGGATCGTAAGGGCAAGATCCGACATCATTTTCGCATAAGCCCCAACCTGACCGGGATCTCTTGCGATGCAGACAGAAACCGTGTCCGAGTCCACCAGCTCATACATGGCTCCATACTGACTTCCCACCGATACGATACCGAAGGAAATAGCTGTAGGGATCCCCAGGACGAAGGCCTTCCTGCTGAGGGCGATCTCCTGCTCCACATCACGATAGGTATTATTTCGGTTGTATACCTTGATGATCAGCTCATCGTCATAGCGATAGACATCTCCCTTGGCGCCCTTTCCAAGCAGTCTGCAGCCGTCGACGGATACCTCTCTGTACTTCTTGTACCTTGCCTTTTCCCGGTCAAAGGTTCCCGGCCATATGAAGTTGATATGCTTGATCAGTTCCTTAAAGGCCCCTGTTTTATTCAGCTGAAGCTCCACTGCCTCGGCAACGCTGCGATAGTACCAGCAATGCTCGGCCGGATCACTCTGATGAAGCATCTTCCACAGAGCTTCGCCGTGTTCGGAATAGATCCTCGCCAGAGACCGCATATTCGCAAGCTTATCCGCAAGCCAGAGCATCTGAACCCCGACGTCCGGACTGTTCTTCAGCACCTTCAGAGACTCTTCCTTCCTGCGCTTCCATGTGGCCGTACGGTCTTCTCCGGGATAATCATTCTCGGACTCCGAAGCCACCAGCATGGCAACTCTCTTCCCAAAACGCTTTTCGATCTCCGCCAGGGTTCCGTCCGTTTCCTCCAGTATATCATGAAGGATCCCTGCCGATATGACCTCCTGGTCATCCGTTATGGTAGCCAGGATCTGCGCCACCTCCATGGGATGAAGGATGAAAGGAACATTTTTAAACTTACGAACCTTTCCCTGATACATAACAGTAGCATAAATAATAGATTCTTCAAGTAAATTCATCATAATACTGTCCCGCCTTTCTTCACTTTCTATATTGTATCATGTTCTGTCGATACAAAATGTGACATATTGGCACACTTTCCGCTTTTTTCTTGTTCGGGTACAGGGAATCTGCTATAGTGAAAATATAAACATCAAGGAGAACTGTCATATGGACTTTGCAGAACGTTTAAAGGATTTGAGAAATAAAAAAGACCTCTCCCAACAACAGCTGGCAGACCTTGTATTCGTTGACCGCTCCAGCGTCGCACGTTGGGAATCCGGAACACGTATGCCGGACGCCGTCATGATCGCCCGTCTGTCCAGATGCCTGGATGTAGACATGGCGGATCTTCTGAGCGAGTCTGATGAAAAGGATCTTACCGTGATCCTGGTGGATAATGAAAGGATCATTCTGAGCGGAAGTCTTCCCGTACTGGAGAAAGCCCTGCCGGGCGCATCCATCTCCGGCTTCACCAAACCCTCCGAAGCGCTTGAATTCGCAAGAAACAACCCGGTGGATCTGGCCTTTCTGGATATTGAGATGGGAAAGAAAAGCGGTCTTACCGTCTGCTCAGAGCTTCTGGAGATCAATCCGAAGACAAATGTTGTCTTCCTCACCGCATATGAGGGATATTCCCTGGATGCATGGAGCACCGGTGCCAGCGGATTTCTGATGAAGCCCCTTACCGTAGAAGCAGTACAGAATCAGCTTCCGTTCCTGCGCAATAAGATCAGAGGACTTGACTAGAACAAAGAAGGCGTGATCAGGGACATCTGTCATGTCTAAACAAGGAATCTCTCCCTCAGTATCTTCCGCTCATCTTCACCGATTCCCAGTGCCTCGGACAGATAGCCTTCCACAGAGCCGAAATGGTCGATCATGGCCTTATGTGCATTCTCCATGTACTTTCTTTCGACTCCACAGTACAGAAACAGGAACCGGTTCAGTTTCTCCGGTGAAAAATGACAGGGTTCCAGCTTCGTCCGGAGTTTCTTCAATTCGTCAGCATTGTACTCATTGGTCAGGAGATAGTCCTGATACACCGTTTCCTCCGATGCTCCCAGTGCATACAGGAGCAGCATGGCGGCACACCCGGTACGGTCCTTTCCGTTTGTACAGTGCCACAGGATCGCGCGGTCCCCTTTCAACGAGAGCACCGCCTGAAAGAAGGCACGATACGCGAGGATCCCGCCCTCACCGACCATAAAATCCGCGTACAATCGGTCATTGATGAAACCTGCATCAATGAGTATATTATAAAACTGAAACCTATCCTCCTTGGGAGCTTTACGCATTTCCAGGAGAGACGACAATTCATCCATAGAACGATCGTTCATATAATCCTTCATAAAATCCTTCATTTCCACAACCTGGAGTGAAAGATTCTCACAGCCGGGAATGACCGGATCCGGAACTAACTGCTGTTCATCACTCATACGGAAGTCAACCACCGTCTGAACATGATACTTCTGCTGCAGCAGCTGAAGACCCTCTTCGCTGATCCGGCTGAGCTCCGCCGTACGGAGCAACACGCCCTTCCGTATAGTCTTATCTCCCGCCTGATAGCCTCCCAGCTCCCGGGCATTCTTTACTCCGGGAAGTATGATCTCCTGTCTTAACACTCTGAACCTCCTAACCTACCGCCTTCAGCTGTACCTTGCATTCGTACATGCTTTTATCCGCACGCCGGAACACATCATTGTAGCTGGTATCGATCTTAGGATCGTAAATCGCCATACCACAGGCAACAACGACCCGTCCGTCCCTCTTGTTCTCTTCCACACTGCGTTTAAAGTCCTGCAGCAGGGTTTCGCGGTTCTCGAAATCACCGGCCTCAAGGATGGCTACGAATTCATCCCCGCCGATCCGGAATACAGGGCTGTGATCGTAATTCCGGCAGATCAGGCGGCATGCACTCCGAATATACTCATCCCCTTCATCATGTCCCAGCGTATCATTGACGGTCTTCAATCCGTTCAGATCAAAGACCACGACACCGTACTTCGTAAGGGTCCCATCGTTAATACGAACCTCCAGGTCCTTCAGCTCATCCAGATAGGCCAGCTTACTCCTTACACCGGTCAGGGCATCCCGGTATGCCATACGCTTCGCTCTTTCAGCGGCGATATAGCTCTCCAGCATCTCGTCCTTATAGATAAAGGAATGGATTATACAAGTAGCGAGCAGACATCCTATGGAGTAAAACGGCATCAGCGGATACATGGCCTGAATCAGGATAAAAAACGACATAACGATTCCTGAAAACCCAATGGTCCGATGATGTGCCCTTTGTTCTCCATGTACTTTTCTCGCGATGATCAGTGTATAGAATGACGTTGTGAGGAACAGGACCATCTGAAGCGCAAGTGTCACAAACCTTGTGATACCCGGCTCATACTCATTATTCTCTCCAAATCCGAATACGACGGGCTGGAAGAAGTTGATGATGAGCACTATGATCTCAAAGGTCACCAGGATCCAGCCGCCGGAAAGCAGAAACTTTCCGAACCGGCCCTGATTCTCAATAAATGCCACTACGAAACGCGTCCACAAAAGAACGGAAATAACCATGGAAATAAAGAATATCACAGTGTCCACATAGGTAAGGACCAGCAGTCTTTCACCATAAAAGAATCCCCAAAGGATATCCGCAACATAATAAAGCATCACCGCATACAGAAAATGGCGATACCTGACACGCGAAACCTTCGTCTCGTCCCTTTTTCTTTTTTTCAATGCCGCAAAGTTGATGATGATATGAATGATCAATGACAGCATTCCGATACTGGCGTAATACATGAAAGTCCTCCCTGATGCACACTAACTCATGAGAAATTATACCATAATAAGTCCTATAAAAAAGTTCCAATTTGGAACGCTCAAAATACAGCAATAAAGAGGGTGGCCATACTTATATACGACCACCCTCCCGGGTTACTTAACTAAATTTGGAAAATGTCTGTTCGGAATTTTACTTCGGCGGATTCGTGCAATATCCGTTCTTGTCAAATGAACGTTCAACACCGTCGATGATATAGGTCACCTTCTTTGCGTACCATCCTTTCTTCACACCGTACCATGTGCCCTTGGATGTCTTCACCCAGCCATATCTTACGGGATCATTCTGGACGCACTCTTTATTGCACCACCAGCCATCTACGAACTCGCTCTGTGCAGCGTATCCGGTTGACTTGAAATAATACCATCTGCCGTCGACCATCTTCCAGCCGTTCTTCAGGTAAGTCTTTCCGCCTGTGGAATACCACCATCCTGTACTGTTCTTCTTCCAGCCGGTAACCTTTGCCTTACCGTCCCAGGCACCGCTATTGGTGAGATAGTATCCCTGACGATATGCATTCTTCTCCATATAACCCTTCTTGTTGAAGAAATACCACTTACCGTCAATCTTCTGCCACTGGTTCTTTGCATACCAGCCGGAGGTATCGCCGTACTTCCACTCTTTGCCTACCTTCTGCCAGCTTCCCTGTGGAGCATAGGATGCCGAACCATTCTTAGCATACCACTGTCCCTTAACCCATTCCTTGGAGTATTTGGTTGCATTTTTCAGTGCTGCTTCAGCGGCTGCCAGCTTCGCAAGTGTCTCCTTGCTTACCTTTGCCTTCTGATCTGCCGTCAATGCCTCATAAGCCTTTCTTGCAGCTTCCACTGCGGCCTTATCGTTCTTCGAGATCATATTTGCATCCGGAAGCGCGTTGATCTTGCCGGTTACATTTGCTGCAGCCTTCGTATCAGCCTTCTCCTTGTCAACAGCAGCCTTTCCGTCTTCTGCCTTCTTCTCATCTGTCTTCATATCGGTAGCTGCCTTGGCGATCTCTTCTGCCGTAACATTCGGATTATTCGCAATCGCCTTTGCCTTGTCGATGGCATCCTTCAGAGCCTTTGCAACATCGGCGTAATCCTTATTTCCGGCAATTGAATCATAATACTTCTGGGCCTCAGCGATTGCTGCGTTCAGATTCGACTTGTCAGCTTCTTTGATCTTAAATGATGCGGTTACTTCACCACCTGCATAATTAGCGGTTGCTGCAACAGTTCCCTTCACGGTATAGGTTCCGACATTCTTAGGAACGCCGCCCTCTTCCTTGGCACCGCTGTTGTCCGGTGTGGTCAGCTCTTTGCACGCCTCATCCAGATAATAGGTAAAGGACTCATCTCCGTCTTCCTCATTACCGTAAATGTAAGGCACGAACTCTTCCTCTCCGTATGTCCAATCAAATATCCATACCACAAGGTCAAGCGGTGCTTTGTTGATCTTGAAATCCTTTGTGATGAGCGTTCCGTTATATTCTGCCGTAGGAGTGATCAGAGCATAAACCGTATAATCTCCGGCAAGGGTCGGCGGCTTGGACTGAATCTGGCCTCCACTACCTGCCTCCTTATACATGAATATTACGTATGCGCCTCCGGTGTTTCCTACTACGATCGGTGAATTCGGAGTATCACCATAGGTCCAGTCATCAAGAAGGATCGCCGCATTATCAAGATCTGCCTTAACGATCTCGAACTGAACGGAGGTATCCTCCGGAAGTATGTAGTTGTCCGCAACTATTTCGCCCGTCAGTGCTGCCACTCTTGCGGTATGCTTTCCGACTGCCGTCGTTTCTCCGACTACCACTGCTTCGATCAGTTCTGCATCCTCCTCGAGCAGTCCGACGATCTCCACCTCCGGACACTGATCCGCGCCGTTGTAAACGGTTGTAAGCGGTGTGTCATTATCGTTGGGCCATGTAACATCTCCAAGGGTCCATTTCAGTGTAACTGCCTTCGGGACTACAACGAGCTTTCCATTTACAAAAGTAATGTTGTAATTGTCCGATGTAAGGCCTGACGGAATGATTTCAAACTCTCCGGCCTTATAAGCATCATCACCACTGCAATCGAACTCTATCGTACCCTCCAGATCCTCTTCACTGTCATCTCCCAGGAATCCATCATAGAGTGCCTCAAATTTAGGAACCTCATCTCCATAGATGATCAGGTAGGAATCTGCCGTTACAGTAAGCTCTGCCTTTCCGATCACATAGGTCTGATTTACAGCTTCCGAGAACTTGTAGTTCTCTGCACGGGTTCCGGTGATTGCCGCTGCCTGTGCCACATATTCGCCTGCGTTCTTCTGTGCTCCGATCACTGTAACCTTGAGCTCTGTATCTCCCTCAACAGGATTTACGAT
>CADBRW010000013.1 GCA_902797155.1 uncultured Lachnospiraceae bacterium | reverse complement strand
CGGAAGCACCGAAGCAGGCAGAGCCGCCGAAGGCACCGGAAGCACCGAAGCAGGCAGAGCCGCCGAAGGCACCGGAAGCACCGAAGCAGGCAGAGCCGCCGAAGGCGCCGGAAGTACCGAAGCAGGCAGAACCGCCAAAGGCACCGGAAGCACCGAAGCAGGCAGAACCGCCGAAGACACCGGAAGCACCGAAGATGGCAGAACCGCCGAAGACACCGCAGGGCGTACCGCCGATGGGAATGCCGCCGCAGGGAATGCCTCAGGGCAGAGCACCACAGGGCGTACCGCCCATGGGAATGCCTCCCCAGGGTGTAGCTCCGAAGGCGCCGGAAGCACCGAAGCAGGCAGAACCGCCGAAGGCACCGGAAGTTCCGGATATGCCTGCAGCTATGAAGAATCCTACCACAGAGTTGATCGCAGCCGGAGAACTCGACCTTGGCTCCATGATGGCGAACACGCCGGAACCGCCGAAGGCACCGACTCCGAAACAGGCAGAAGCGCCGAAGGCACCGCAGGGCGTACCGCCGATGGGAATGCCGCCGCAGGCAGCAGCGCCGAAGCAGGCAGAGCCGCCGAAGGCACCGCAGGGCGTACCGCCCATGGGAATGCCGCCGCAGGCAGCAGCACCGAAGCAGGCAGAGCCGCCGAAGGCACCGCAGGGCGTACCGCCCATGGGAATGCCGCCACAGGGCGTAGCACCGAAGCCGGCAACACCGCCGCAGGGAGCACCCATGGGAATGCCGCCGCAGGCAGGACAGCCCGGAAAACCGGAACCCAACTTTGTGCGTAAAAATACAGGTGAATGCATCTTCATTACCAAGGACAAATTCACCATTGGAAAGTCGAAGCTCCATGCAGATTACTCGCTGGAGAATAATACGGCTATCAGTCGGACTCATTGTGAGATCGTCCGCAGAAATGGCGTTAATTATCTGAGAGACCTGAATTCAACAAACGGTACATTTGTGGATGGAAAGCGTATGGCACCGGGTGAAGAGGTTCTGCTTAAGAACGGTTCCGTCATTCGCCTGGGCGACGAGGACTTCATATTCCGGCTGAGAAGAGGAGAGTAACATGGATTTTACTGCAACCTATAATACGGATATCGGAATCCGAAAGAATACGAACCAGGATTCCCTTGCGATCCGAATCATTGATTCACCTGCCGGAAAGGTTGCCTTTGGAATTGTATGTGATGGCATGGGTGGATTGGCAAAAGGAGAATTGGCATCCAAGGAGGTTATCTACGCCTTCTGTGACTGGTTTGATCAGGATTTTTCAAGAATGATCCTGGATGGCACATTTACGGTGGCATCTCTTCGGAATGATTGGAATCGTATCATTCAGAGCCAGAACCAGAGGCTGGGACGCTACGGCGCAGAGAACAACCTGATGCTTGGAACAACGGTTTCTGCGATTCTTATGTGCAATGATGAATTCTACATCGTGCATGTGGGAGACAGCCGGATCTATGAAATGTCGGCAGAGGGCGTGCGTCAGCTGACGAACGATCAGACGTTTGTGGCAAGAGAGATCGCAAACGGACGTATGACACCGGAGCAGGCTGCGGTGGATCCCAGACGAAGCGTGCTTCTGCAGTGCGTTGGTGCATCCAGCGTGGTGGAGCCGGATTTCGTAAAGGGACACCTGAAGAAGGGCGCTGTATATATGCTTTGTTCCGACGGATTCCGCCATCAGATCTCCGATGAGGAGATGGTGGAGAAGCTGGGGCCTGAGGCCTGCGGCACGGAAGAGGAAATGAAGTACGGCTGTGTCTATCTGACAGAAGTAGTAAAGAATCGGAAGGAAACCGATAATATCACAGTAGCTGTGATCAAAACGATGTAACGGGGATAAAGTAGGATGACAAAAGAAGGTACCGTCCTGGACGGAAAATATGAAATACTGAAGGAAATCGGTCGTGGTGGTATGTCGATCGTTTACCTTGCCCGTGATAACCGACTGAATAAGCAGTGGGCGGTCAAGGAGATGAAGAACGACGGATCCAAGAGTACCGAAACGCTTCTGAAAGGCCTGGAGCGGGAGGCAAACATTCTGAAGAATGTTGACCACCCGGTTCTTCCGAGAATTGTTGATATCATCAACAGCCGCGGAACCATTTATGTAGTTATGGACTTCATCGAGGGTACGAACCTGGGTGATGTCCTGAAGCAGGAGGGAGCACAGTCCCAGGAAGATGTAATCGACTGGGGTATCCAGCTGGCTTCGGCTCTGGATTACCTGCACTCCATGAATCCGCCTATCATTTACCGTGATATGAAGCCGGCAAATGTTATGCTCCGTCCCGAGGGCGGTGTAAAGCTGATCGACTTCGGTACGGCGAAGGAGTATACCATTGAGAACAATGCGGATACGACCGCTCTCGGAACCCGTGGCTATGCGGCTCCGGAGCAGTTCGGTGATGCCCAGGGACGTGGTATCTACAAGACGGATGCCCGGACCGATATTTACAACCTGGGTGCGACGCTGTATCACATGGTAACGGGTATGAACCCCTGTGAGCCTCCGTACGAGATCAAGCCGATCCGTCAGTGGATTCCGTCGCTCTCAACAGGTTTGGAACAGATCATCCTGAAATGTACCCAGCCGAACCCGAACGACCGGTATCAGTCCTGCTCGGAGCTTCTGTATGCGCTGGAGCATTATACCGAGCTGGATGATTCCTATAAGAAAGCAAATAAGAAGAAAGTGATCCTCTTTGCTGTCTGCGCAGGGCTTTCCATAGCATCCGCCATCACGGCCATTATCGGCTACAATGGCATGCGCCGTCAGGAGAAGGAGAATTATGCTGCTTATATAGAGCAGGGAAATGATCTGAAGGTCCAGCAGAGATATCTGGAGGCCGGAGAGGCATACAAGAAGGCCTTCGATCTGAAGGATGATGAAGCAGATGCCTATGTGGATTACATCGATCTGTATATCGATGCATCCCGGGATCCGAAAGCTACAGGCACAAACAAGCTTTCCGTAAGTGACGGTCTTACCATCATTGCGAACCGTGTGAACAACGGGGATTCCGATATCAGCAAGAATTCCGAAGTGCTGTTCCGTCTGGGCCTGGCTTACTTCACTGAGGTTGGTGATTATGCCGCAGCGGATAAGTATTTCCGTATGATTCCTTCGGATGATCCGGAATATGGCGAGCTGGCCAGCTATTACGAGAGCATCGCATTTATCCGCTCCAGTAATAACGTAAATGTAGATGCGTTGATCGGTAATGTAAATAGTTTTGCCGATTACAATATGAGCCGTTTCAACAATACGGACAAGCAGAAATTCGTGAATTACCAGACCCTGGGAAGCATTTATGCAACCTATGTCACCACGGAAGGTGTGGCAGAAAAGGGCGAGGCCGTTATGAGCAAGGCCATCGAGGATCTGCAGAGCTATGACGGCCAGGACGCAAGTCGTTATGATTACGATTTCAACAACAGTCTTTCCGAAATCTATTATGAACTCGGAAAGAAGGATGCTTCCTATTATGATCTCGCCATCAGCTCCTGTGAGGAGGTTGTGAGCCAGATCCTCGGTAATATGAATATCGAGCAGGCTGAAGGGGACAACGAAAGTCTGGTCTCCTACAGAAAGGCCTATGAGGAGAAAATGTGCCGGATCGCCGAGATCTACGGTATTAAGGGCAAGTTCGATGACGCCATGAAGAACTTTAAGACGGCGGAGGACGAACTGGCCAGGGCCGGAGATGCAGCAAATGAGAATCTGGCCAGAGTTTATACCAGACATCTGAACTATGTATATCAGACCTATGCTGATAAGAACAATGACATAACGAAATGGACCCTGTCCGACAGAAATACGATCCTGGAGATCTATGAGGCAGGACGCAAGGTGCCCGGAATCGAAAAGAATTCCAACTGGATCAAGCGAGTGGCTGATATGGATACCCTGGAATCACTTCGGGGTGGCACTACAACTACAGAAGAGAAGGGAGAGTGACAGGTATGCGTACATTATTCTATGCCGGACTCATCCTTGCAGTGGTCTTCCTGATCGCAGCGATCGTTCTCTTCTTTGTACTGAAGATTCCGAAAGCATTGGGTGTAGTAACCGGACGGACACAGAAGCGGGCTATCGAAGAGATTCGGGCCGGCGGAGCAGAAGCAAGAACCAAGCTTGAAAAAAGAAGAGGTTCCGACAAGCGTATCCATGTACGTGAGGTTGAAATGGATACGGGGGCACTTCACAAAGGGGGCAGCGGCTCTCTGGGACAAACGGCGACACAGTCGGCTGCCGTGCGTGACGCAGTAAATGATGCGGCAAAGGCGGCGGAAAAAGAAGCTCAGATGGAGACCAAACAGGTTGATCTGGAGACAGGATCTACCGTGGGTCGCACAAAGAAGGACCGAAGCAAGGCTTACGAGCAGACCGAGGTCCTTGGATTCACCGGAAGTCTTGATGATCCATCGATCAAGTCAGGACCGGAAGAGGACGAAACCGACGTCCTCGGGAACCAGGGCTATCGCCAGGGTGAAGAGGATGAGACGGATGTACTTTCCTCCGATTCCGTAAATGAGAGACGGCCCGGAACCGCTCAGCGGAAGGCGGACTTCAGTCCGGAGCTTGAGGAAGAGACGGATGTTCTTTCCTCCGGACCGAGACCTGCGGCTGAGCCGGATATGGAGACGGATGTTCTCCATTCAGGAACCAGCGTACCGGAAGATGACAACATCGTAGGGCGCTACAGCGCAGAAGAGACAGCGGTGCTCCGAAGCATCCATGTCGAAGCGCAGGATGCGGATTCCAACAAGAAGGAGATCCGGACCCTGTACAGTGAAACCATCGTTCATACGGACGAGACTTTGTAGGAACATGTGTTTTAGATAAGGTGATGATGAGAGAACAGCCTTCCCAAGGAAGGCAGAAAGAAAGGATGGGAACAATGAACAAAAGAGCGAGAAGAAAGGGGCATATCGCAAAACGCGCGGTTGCGCTCCTGCTCAGTCTGGCCATGGTTTTCAGCGTGATCTATCTAAAT
>CADBRW010000012.1 GCA_902797155.1 uncultured Lachnospiraceae bacterium | reverse complement strand
TCCGAAATACAATTTTATAGTAATAATGAAAAAAGTTTGATATTTGCAATCCTAACGGGGTCAGACCCCATTACAGAATTGTTACATGCCCCCCCAACGCAAAAAGACCGATCTTTGTCCAACCCATACTTCCGTCCTCCTTTGTTTTACGCTATCTTTTGTACCCTTTCAGGCAGTTAGCTCGCACTAACTCAAGCTATATTATAGTTAGCGCAAACTAACCTGCCAGGGGAACTGTTCAAAAGAAGGTTCTTATGTTAGTATTATTCTGTAGCATATCGTGTGATCAGCATAAAAGAACAGGCAGAAAAATGATCAGGAAAATAAAGAATCTGAAATGGGTACAAAATGTAATAGAGTTCCAGCGCAGGGAAAAGCAGGTGGAGATCAGCACCCATGCGGCAGCATCCGCCTTCTTCCTCTTTCTTTCCCTATTCCCGCTGCTGAGCTTTCTTCTGATGCTCGTGCCCATCCTCCCCATTTCCGAGGAGGAATATGTAGACTTTCTGGTAAAGCTGTTCCCGCCTGATTTCTCAGGATTTGTGCGGAAGCTGATCAGTGATATCTTCTCTCAAGGATCACCGGGGATCACCATCATTTCCATCGTGGCCGGTCTCTGGTCGGCAGCAAAAGGCATCGCGGCTATCCGCAAAGCATTGAACAAAATATATCACGCCAAAGAGGATAAGAACTTCCTGATCAACAGGGTTTTCGGAGCCCTGTATACCCTCATTTTCGTCGCATTGCTTCTGGGTCTGGTACTGATCAATCTGCTGGGGCATCAGGTTCTGGAAGCGCTGGTAAACCAGTGGCCCGATTTTAAGTCCGTAGCGGACTTCCTCCTTTCCATAAGAGGACTGGTGACCTTCGTGCTTGCCCTGGGAATGATGCTGTTTCTGTACAAGCTGCCCAAAGGGAAACAGCCCGTCCTGTATCAGCTGCCAGGGGCCATATTCTCAGCATTTACATGGGGTGTGCTCGCACAGCTTTTCTCCCTCTACATCAGGTTCACCATGAGTAAATCCTATATGTACGGATCCCTGACCTCCATTATCCTGATGCTGTTCTGGATGTATATGCTGGTCACCATCATCTTCCTGGGCGGGCAGATCAATCGGTTCTTTGCCGAATATGTCTGGCCGGAGAAGCTGAAGCTGGCGCAGGAGAAGAAACGCAGAAAAAAAGAGACCCGGGAGAAGAAAACCGAATCAAATGATCATGAATAAAAGAATCCCGACGGCGGTTTGACCACCATCGGGATTCTTCTTTCTATTCCTGCTCCACCGGCTTGTCCTGTTTATGCCAGTGCCAGAAATAGAAGCCCAGCAGCAACAGATAGATCGCTACCGAGTAAAAGAATGTAAACGCGAGTAACGGAATGGATACTTCTTTGTTCTTCATACAAAATACCTCCACAAATAAAAATACTCCTTCATTGTAACACATTCCCACGCCCCGTAAAAGAGAGATTTCGCGCCACCTCCACGTTGTAGCAGCAGAAGAAAGGTGATATAATATTCATGTTGATTTTACGACATTTCCCTGAAAGGAGTCACTTCAATGGAGGGATTTTCATCACTGTTCTCAAACGCCCTGAACCTGAACTATAAACAGGTCATCATGTGGGTCATCGGAGGTATCCTCATTTACCTTGCAATTAAAAAGAAAATGGAACCTACGCTTCTGCTTCCCATCGGGTTCGGATCCATTCTGGTCAACCTTCCCCTGTCCGGTGCCATCAACCAGACCGTGGACGGAGTGACTCAGGAGGGACCCATCTCCATCCTGTTCGGAGCAGGTATCGCCAACGAGCTTTTCCCTCTTCTGCTGTTCGTCGGCATCGGGGCAATGATCGACTTCGGTCCATTGCTTTCGAATCCAAAGCTGATGATCTTCGGTGCCGCGGCCCAGTTTGGAATCTTCTTCACGCTGAGCATGGCATCCCTCTTCGGCTTCGAACTGAAGGACGCAGCCTCCATCGCCATCATCGGTGCTGCAGACGGCCCTACCTCCATCTTCGTGGCCAACTACTTCGGAACGAAATATATCGGCGCGATCATCGTCGCGGCCTATTCCTATATGGCGCTTGTACCCATCGTACAGCCGCCTGTCATCAAGCTCCTTACCACCAAGAAGGAGCGTTGCATCCACATGGATTATAAGCCCGGAAATGTATCGAAGACCGCTAAGATCATCTTCCCGATCTTCGTCACCATCCTTACCGGACTCATTGCTCCCAACGCAGTGGCACTGATCGGATTTCTGATGTTCGGCAACCTGATCCGTGAATGCGGTGTACTGGAGTCCCTGTCCAAGACGGCTCAGTCTGTCCTGGCAAATCTGGTCACACTCTTCCTGGGTCTCACCATTGCCGAGAAGATGCAGGCGGATGCATTCTTAAATCCTGAGACCCTGCTGATCCTGGGACTCGGACTTGTGGCATTTATCTTCGATACTGCAGGCGGCGTGCTCTTCGCCAAGCTGATCAATCTCTTCTCCAAGAAGAAGATCAACCCTATGATCGGCGCTGCAGGTATCTCTGCCTTCCCCATGTCAGCCCGGGTGGTTCATAAGCTGGGGCTTGAGGAAGACAACACCAACTTCCTGCTCACACACACCATCGGTATCAATGTTTCCGGACAGATTGCTTCCGTTATAGCCGGAGGCCTGATCCTCAACCTGATCGCACGGTAAGCAGATACGCGAAGGATACAAAGAGGATTTAAGGAGGACTTAGATATGAAGATAGATACAGATGCTTTTGTAGATTCCCTACCCATCATGGGCAACGGCCTGCTGGGAATCTTTATCGTAACCATAGTACTCATTGTCAGCATTTACATCCTGCGGGCCCTCACTTCGAAGAAGGCCGAAGCCGAAGCGGCTGCCAAGGCATCAGCCGCAAATGCGGAAGAAACAGCGGCGGATCCCTCTGTAAAGAAGGAGTCTGCCATGGACCTTATGAAAGAACGCGAGAAGAAGGATTTTCTGGAAACAGATGACACCTACACCATTTCCAATGATCTGTAGGAACGTCCGGAAGCCGTCTTAGAGGCAGAGGAAAGAGATCCCGGAGGGTAAGATGAAGAATGAGTACATGAGCCAGTACTACTGGGCGGAATTCATGATCAACGATTACGAATAAGGGAGCGATGTTATTATGCTTTCAATGATTCTTAAAATGTCCGGCGTCACGGCGATCTATGTGATCATTACCGTGATGATCTGGAAATTCACGAGAAAAAAGAAGATCACCTGGCCGATTCGGATCTTCATCGGAGTCATCTACGGCATCGGTGCGATCCTGTCCACACATTTCGGTATCGATTACAGTGATATGATGCTGAATGTCCGGGATCTGGGTCCGCTTTCCGCAGGCCTTTTCTTCGACCCCATCTCAGGTATCCTGGCCGGACTGATCGGCGGTATCGAGCGGTTTATCGTAGGTACCTACTTCGGAGTCGGAAGCTATACCCGCATCGCCTGCAGTGTGTCCACCTGTCTGGCGGGCTTTGTGGCTGCCGGAATGCACATCGTTCTTTTCAAGAGAAAGAAGCCTTCTGCCATGTACGCCTTCTTCATGGGCGCCGTGATGGAGGTCTTCCACATGTATGTGGTATTCATCACCCATCGAAATGATATGAGCATGGCATTCTACGTGGTAAAGACCTGTTCGCCCCCCATGATCATTTTCACCGGACTTGGTATGGTGGCATCCTCCATCGCACTGAAGGTATGCGCGGGTGAATGGACGAATCCCTTCCGGAAAAGAAAAGAGGAGGATATCCCCGTTGCCAAAAGGTTTCAAGCCTGGCTTTTCATCGTGACCTTTGTGATCCTGGCCCTCAATCTGACCTTCTCTCTGCGCCTGCAGTCACGGACAGCGGAGCAGAATACCGCGAATACGCTGACCACGGCTTCGGAAGACATTCATAAAACATATGAGAAGCTCCAGCAGCTGGAGGCAGAAAATGACCTCTCCGAAATAAGAAGATCGGAGATCAGTGAAACCCTGTCCTACTACCATGTAGGAAACAACGGCACATTTGATATCTTCGATGCTGACGGGAAGATCATCGCCGGAAGCCACGAGGGGATCTCCATGGCCACCACCGACAGGCAGCTGATGGAGGAGCATGAACCGAAGTCGGTCTACCAGGCGAATTACTTCGGCTATGATTCCTTCTGCCGGTATGTACACTGGGATGAAGATCTGACCCTCATGGTCACGCTTCCGTCAAAGGAGGTGTATGCCAACAGGGATGCCCAGACCTACGAATCGGTGTTTGAGGCCATCATCCTCTTCGCCGTGATCTATGTCCTGGTTTCCATGCTGGTACAGAGCATCGTGGTAAACAATCTGGAGCTGGTAAATGAGTCTCTGGGACGCATCACCGACGGAAATCTGAACGAGGTGGTCAGTGTCCGGAACTCCTCGGAATTTGCTTCTCTCTCCGATGACATCAACCAGACGGTGGAGGTTCTGAAGGGATATATCGACGCTGCGGAAAGGCGGATCGAGCAGGAGCTGGAATTCGCACGTACCATACAGGAGTCCGCACTTCCGAAGAACTTCACCTTCCCGCGTAAGGATTTTGAGATCTTCGCATCCATGGATCCTGCCAAGGAGGTGGGCGGTGATTTCTATGATTTCTTCTTTGTGGATCAGAACCGGCTGGCGCTTGTCATCGCGGACGTATCCGGCAAGGGAATCCCTGCGTCACTGTTCATGATGCGGTCCAAAACGGCCATCCGCGGACTTGCGGAATCCGGTCACAAGCCGGCTGATATCCTGGCCCGGGCCAATGAGACCCTCTGTGAGGGAAATGATGCGGAAATGTTCGTCACGGTATGGCTGGGTATCATTGACCTTACCACCGGCTTAATGCAATGCGCCAACGCAGGACATGAATATCCTGTACTGATGCCTGCGAACGGTGACTACGAATATGTCAAAGATCCGCACAGTCTGGCCCTTGCAGCCATGAACGGTATGCGTTATAAGGATTACGAGCTGCAGATGCACCCGGGCGACAGACTCTTCGTATATACGGACGGAATCCCCGAGGCCATCGATGAGAAGATCGAGCAGTACGGCACCCAGCGCCTTGCGGATGTACTGAACACCCTAAAGGATGCTTCCATCGCGGACACGCTTCCCGCCGTAAGAAAAAACATCTCCGACTTCGTCGGAGATGCAGATCAGTTCGATGATATTACCATGCTTGGATTTATCTACCGGGGACCGGCGGAGTAGTTTACTACTCCGCATCCCTCCGGTTTCTTCGTTTCAGGATCAGCGTCGTACCTGCCCCAAGCAGGGAGATTCCCATCAGGATCTCCAAAAGCAGGAGCGGCGTATCATCCCCCGTTTTCACATCTGTTCCGGATGGCTTCTTGCCATCCTTTTTTTCGTCCGGTGTATCCGGGTCGTCCGGTGTGTCCGGATCATCCGGGTCAGTTGTGGGATCCGACGGTTCGTCATCGTCGTCATCGTCATCTTCCTTCTCGAGGACCTTGAATTTCGCCTCTGCCGTAAGCCCATCCTCAAACTCCAGCGTCACGGTATGCTCTCCCACTGCCAGCTTCTCCAGATACTCTGCAGGCAGTGTCAGGATCAGACTACCCTCTTCTGTCTTATACTCACCGGCCGGAACAGCCTTCCCGTCCATGCGAAGACTCTTAAAATTCTTATAGGTCTTCTGATCGTGACAGGACCGCTTTGCCGTAAATTCCAGGTTCTTCCCGGAGCCCTGTGTCCACTCGCTTCCTCCGCCGGATACGATGGTGTAGGAAACCGGTGCCTCTATCGTATAATCGTACTCCCAGATCCTTCCGGCCTTTCCGTTACGAACGGCGATGGCCCGTACCCTGATCTCCTGCTTCTTATCGGTCTGCGGGAGGGAGATGGCCCCTGTATACTTAGTGCTCTGCACCGTGGGATCCGTTCCATCCAACGTATAGTAAATGGTGCAGTCCTTATCTGCAGTCAGTGTCACGGAAAGGTCCTTCTCATATTCCCCTTCCTCCGTTTCGGTAACCACATAGGGATAGACATCATCCGCCGTCATATACCATGCGGCATAGATCACCGGATGGTGGGAATAATAGATAGCCGTCGCCTGACCTAAAAATGTGGCAGCTGTCCTTATCTGTGCCTGTATGTCAAATGTATCACCGGGTGTGGACAGTGCCACTCCCATCATGAACTCCCGGAGAGCAGTCGGATTCGCCTTGATCTTCTGCAGGAAGCCTGCATAGGTATCCGCCACAGGTCCGGTAGCCGGAATCTTGCCTTCTGCCTTAAGCTTCTCTACCGCGTCGGTGAATACGGATACCAGCATGAAGTCCGCAGCCTCCTCCGCAGTGGCACATTTGATGGGCTTTCCTTCCGTATCCTTATCCTTCTCAGGATAAAAGATGGGGAGGCCCAGATCCAGAAGATCCTTCACACTGCAGGAACCGTCCGCTCCGATGAGGGCGACCACATCCGGGTACTGGCTGATGGCTGCGGGAAGCATCGTGTAAACGAGCTTACGCTGCTCCTTTGCCGTATCCGGTCCGACACCTGCCTTCCCCTTATCCTGCTCCGAACCATAGGAGCAGGTGCAGAACAGGGTGTAGATCCCTGCTTCTCCAAGAATGCTTAGGGAAGGGCTCTTCGCAATCGTAGTGAACGCCATTTCCGCAAGCTTTGTTTTATAAGTGTATCCTGTAGTGCTCGCCGGTGATTCCGGATCATCGTGCTGAGGTTCCACATTGTCTGCCAGATATTTGCTGACCACATACAGTGCATAGTCCACCGTGAAATCCTCGGGCTTTATGCTCTCTCCTGTAGCTATCTCCAGAACCGACCGGAGGACGATGGCTCCTGCCTCACCATCTGTCAGATCCTGCCCCTTCTTCTCCTTGTACCACTGTTTCACGTATGCGATATAGCTGTAAATCCCTGCCTGAACCGCCGAACCAAAGTCCGAACGAAGTGCTGCTGTCATGTCTTCCGGCATGGACGCAACGAGACCTGCCACAGCAGAAAGGGCATCCTGATAGCCTCCCTTCACATAGTCCTCACGGTTTGCCACCATCTTTACCATGGTGTCCAGCTTCTGCTCAAACATTTCCGTCTGGGTTATGGGTTCGACAGTGGTATCATCCACCAGCTGCAGAGCGTTCAGATCCAGGGTCTTCCAACCGTAATTCTTCGATCCGCCATAAGCAATATAACCGTCCCTGGCCGTCGGATCGATCATGCCCAGGTAATACAGCATCTGATCCTCGTCAAAGCTGCTGTAGGACGGTCCGTCCGCGCCGAAGCTGTCATAACCCCAGGCTTTCGGAGGGATCAGTGTGATCAGATCCTCTGACGGAGAGTGGTTGAAGATTCCGCTGTAGACCGCTCCGTCAGGATCCAGGATCTCAGACTTATCACTTCCCGAGTAGGTGTAGGCCTCACCGGGCGTGTCATTTTCATAATAGGGTTCTGTCCTGGCCGCTGCCACATTTCCGAACTCTCCCCTGGTCAGCGCTCCCTTCACCATGGTACCCGGCGCGCCAAAGCAGTAGCCGTACACGCCGTCCACCGTGATACCGGAAAGGTATGCGTAGGAAGGATCCGACAGGTAGGCTGCCGTTACATTTGCAAGGGCTCCGCCACGGCTGTGTCCGCTGATCCAGAACCGAACAGGACCTTCGATCCCCTGGTCCGAAATATACTTCTTCAGAAAACGGAGGGCCTCGTCTCTGGAAGCCTGGAAGCCCTCGTGAGCGCCGCCCTCACCGATGGTGAAATTACCGGCCCACTCGGTATGATAATTAAGTCCGTTGAAGACGACCGCGATCAGAGTCTCCTTGCCGTTCTTCGTCTCGATGGTCTTCTTACCTGCCACCAGACTTGCGGATTCGGGCATATCATAGTTCAGGTCATAATACGCATTCCACTGAACTCCCGTATAGTTCATGGACTCAAGGAAGGTCTGTACCGTCTCCCTCTTGCCTGATTCATAAGCCGCGCACATGGAAAGCGAGGCGATGTGCGAATTGTATTTCGTCACATCCCCTGTAAACCATGCATCGCTGTAGGCAAAATGCATGGAGGTTCCCGGCAGCTCTGCCACCTCCACCTGATATTCGGGATTCTCCTCCGCAGATGCCCATGCCGGACAGAGACCGACAGCCAGGCATACAGCCAGCACCAGCGCCAGCGTCCTGCGCAACACGCCCTTTGCAGAAGTTCTGTATCTGTTCATAGTACGCCTCCTCTCTTATTGCTTCGTATATCTGCATTATAACATACTATCATCTCATAAAACAGGGGTCAGACCCCATTACAAAACTGTTACGTACGCATGCGTATGTAACAATTTTGTAATGGGGTCTGACCCCGTAGCGGAACTTTAGTTTACGAAGGTGTATACATATACCTTTCCGTCCTTCTCCACCAGGGCGCTTTCCGGGATCAGCCGGATCCCTTCCATGGTCCCCGTCTCGAAGGTAATGTGCGTGTTCATGCCCGAAAGCATGTCGTCTTCCCTGTCCAGGGTCACAAGCACGGAATACTTGGAGTTCCCGCCGTTATCGCTGCTTGCAAGACCGATCTCCTCCACCCGGCCTTCAAAGCCTCCGCCGGTGATGGCATCAAAGGTCACCTCACAGGTCTGGCCCACGTAAATGTGGGTGATGTCCAGCTCGTCCACCGAGAGAGAAATCTCCACTCTGTTCTTCGGGGAAATGCTGTAGATGGTGATCTCCTCAACTGCATAGACCTTGTCCTTCTCTTCCTCTGCTTCGGCTGCCGGCTGTCCTGTCGGTGCCGTACCATTCGTTCCTTCTGTTCCTTCTGCCGCGTCCTCTGCCTTCTTCGACGCTTTTCCGGATGCATCACCTTCCGGCTGCTTTCCGGCGTCCTTCGTCTGGTCCTTTGTCTGATCCTTGGTGGTGTCCTTGGTTGTGTCCTTCGTTGTGTCCTTCGT
>CADBRW010000011.1 GCA_902797155.1 uncultured Lachnospiraceae bacterium | reverse complement strand
TGAATGCCCTTTTCCTTCGTTTCAGCCCGGCATACTGACTGGAACACATAGAATACATGTTTGATCTTTACTACGATGGTTTCACGGATCATGTCCAACAGCTCGCCGTCCTTGGTAGAGGCTTTGTATGTACAAGAGTATGTATAAGCCTTATTTCCGTCCAATGTTGTTTCGGTGATATCACTGTAGGTGCCGGCATATACCGATTACCTCTGCCTGAGTAATCTCTTCGAAGCCATCGGGAATTGTAAGATTCATAACATTGTTTAATACTACATCTTTCATTGTTTTGTCCTCCATGCTTTTTATTCTTCAGCCTTCACGGATCAGTGTGATCATGGCCTTTATCTCATCCATGTCTTCCTGAACCTTAATTAATTCCGCTTCCAGCGAGATACCCTTTTTCTTCTGACGGTAAAACGCCATACCCTCACCGTCATTTATTGCCAGGATCAGTCTATGATCCGTCAGCTTCATGTCCGCACCCTGATGTCTTTCGGCTATTTTTTTCAGCCTTTCATCCAGCTGTGAAGAGACCTGCTCCGATGGGATCCTTTCCGGAAAATGAAGCACAATCATTCTGCCTTTAAAGATCGTATTGAAATTGCCCTTCCTTGCCATAGGATCATAATCCGAGATGGTTACATCCGACATTTCCATATGAACGTCCTGCCAGTCCCCTTTTCCATAGGCTTCCGAATCGAATTCATTTCCCATCCTGCAGATCTGAAAGCCTTCTACCATTTCCTCGGAGAATCCTTCATAGGGTTCAAATGATGTATTATCAAAATTCTCTTCCAATGGTTCCCGGATAAACACCTCCCGGTAAAGCTCATCCATTTCCTCATTGGCTTTTTCTCTCTTCCTGCTGCCACAGAACAGTAGTGGAAGACTCACGGGAAGGAGCAGAATTCCTGCATATCCCCAGGTTTCCATCTTCATGCCCCGTTCTGCCTCTTTTCTCAACTGCTCCATACGGAGCAGCGCATCACTTTTCCCCATATCTCGATCCTACTCTTTTTCAAATACAAGGTCCGTACCATTATGCTGCAATGTCACGGTACCCTTGGTAATATTTGCCTTGCCCGACATCTGCTTACTGCCATTGGTGACGGTGATTTTATCACCATCCTGTACAAAATCACAATGTCCTGTAAAGCCAAAAACTGTAAGGTCTGCGTAATCTCCATCGATCTTGATGGACATATCCTTGGTATTGACTCCATAAGCGCTCAGTTGTGCAGGAGTAACCACATCCCCGTTGGCTACAACGTGATCAAAACGATAACTGCCGTCTACGGGCTTGGCTTTCTTCCGAAAGACACCCATCGCCCAGCAGGTTCCCAGGATCAGAAGCGCCGCAGCCGCAACCACAAGGATCGGATTCAGGCGGAATCTCTTCGTTTCCTCCGGAACCACGTAAGCCTCTTCAGGCTCTCTATGTACCGGCTTTGGCGTTTCCTGTGTCGGGAAGCTGCTGACCTCCTTCTCAATCTGCAGGAAGGGATCGGACGCAGTTTCAATCCGTTCCTCCTTCGCTGAATGATTCTCCGGATCCGCACCAAACGGATTTACCGGCGCTACATTTCCGCCTGCCAGTTCGTATTTGTTCTTCTTTGTTTCTGTAGTTCCGTTTACCAACTCGCTCATGATCGCACCCTTTCTTTCTAAATAACACAATCTCTTTTCTTCGACCGGGTACATCCTATCATACAGATATTTACAAAATCTTTACAAACTTTTTGTAATACTGTGTTTATACAATCACATATCCCTGCCTTCGAACTGATTGCAAGCTTCGTTTTTTTGCAGTATAGTAAGATTATCCGGAAATCAAATCACCGGGGAGGATACTACAACCGAATGTCAGGGGGAAGCAATATGATTTCATTATTATGTTCATTTGCAGTTCTGGTTCTTGGGTATATCTTTTATGGACGGCTTGTATCAAATGTGATCGAACCGGATGACCGGGTCACACCTGCCTATGCAAAGGAGGACGGTGTGGACTTCGTGCCCATGAAGACCTGGAAAGCCTTTCTCGTGCAGCTTCTCAATATCGCAGGAACCGGCCCGATCTTCGGTGCACTTATGGGTGCCTGTTTCGGCCCTGTGGTGTTCCTCTGGATCGTATTCGGAGCCATCCTCGGCGGAGGAGTACACGACTTCATGTCCGGAATGATCTCCGAACGTCATGACGGTGCATCCATCGCGGAGCTTACCGGAATCTATCTGGGGTCCACGGTAAAATGGATCATGCGGATATTCTCCGTCTTACTGCTCCTTCTCACCGGTACTGTTTTCGTTACCAGTCCCGCCGCGCTTCTGTCGAAGCTGACGCCGGATTTTCTGAACACAAACGGCTGGCTGATCGTGATCCTGATCTATTATGTCCTTGCGACTCTGCTTCCCATTGATAAGATCATCGGCCGTCTCTATCCCGTCTTCGGTGTGGTTCTGATCCTGATGGCCGTAAGCATTCTCATCGGTATCTTCGGAAACGGATATTCCATACCGGAGATCAGCTTCACAAATCTCCATCCGGAAGGTCTTCCGGTCTGGCCGTATATGTTTGTCACAGTAGCCTGCGGTGCCATCTCAGGCTTCCATTCCACACAGGCTCCGCTGATCGCCAAATGTATCACCTCAGAGAAGGTTGGCCGTAAGGTTTTCTACGGTGCCATGCTTTCTGAGAGCATCATCGCCCTGGTCTGGGCTGCAGCCGGCGTTGCATTTTACGGCGTGACCGGTGGATTGTTCGAAGCGCTGTCAGAGCAGGGACAGTCAGGCGTGGTCTATGATATTGCCCATGGCATGCTGGGCAACTTCGGCGGGATCCTGGCCATCGTCGGTGTTGTAGCCTGTCCCATCACCTCCGGTGATACTGCCTTCCGTTCCGCAAGACTGATCCTGGCCGAGGTCTTCCGTCTTGATCAGAAAAAGCTGAAAAACCGTCTGGTCATCACCATTCCGCTCCTTGGCCTGGGCGCACTGCTGACCCAGCTGGATTTCAACGTTCTCTGGCGTTATTTCTCCTGGAGCAATCAGACCCTGGCCATGATCGCACTATGGCTGGCAACCATGTATCTGATCAAAACAAAGGAGCATAAGATCTATTCTATTCTCACCGCCCTGCCGGCAGCCTTTATGTCCGCTGTCAGTATGACCTATATCCTGATGGCAAAGGAGGGCTTCGGGATCAGCAAGGAGGTCGCCTATCCCATCGGCATCGTCTTTGCATTGTTGCACTTTATCTGCTATATGCTGCTGGAGCATAAAAAACAGCAGGAAGGTCAGATAATGAAGTAATGCCTGTTCCGGCAATAACCGGACTCAGGCTTTCCTTCAGTTCGTCCATCCGTCAAAGAAGCCCAATGTACGCAGCATTTCAATCATGATCTTAAGATAATCCGTATCTGTGATCGACCAACGAAGTCCCAGCCTGTACAGTGCCTGAACCGTAAACCGGTTGTCACAGGGAATATCCTTTCGACGGTTATCATCCGTCAGGTCATAGTTGATCAGCGGAGACAGAAGTCCGTTGATCTCATCATCGGCAAGTCCCCTGTTCAGTCTTTCCGTGAATTTCTCGTCTGTCAAAGCCTTCATATGTATTCCGCAGGAAACCATGGTTGAAAGCACATCTCCCAGATCCACCATATGCGAATTATAAACATGGAACATCGTAAATTCGGAAGGAGTTCCTGCCAGTTCGACGATAAACCGCGCGGTCTCGTCAATAGGCGAGAAATCCACCTGTTCGTCCATATCCGAATAAGGGAAACAGCCAAGGGCTGCGTAAGCCCTGAGTGAATTCATAAAATTGTTCGTCTGGAAATTGATCTGGAATTCTCCGTCCTCCCGGCGGCTCATCAGATTTCCCAGCCTCATGATCTTTGCATCCAGTCCCTGCCCGGCCACAGCCTGCAGGACCATTTCTTCCGCCAGATATTTGGTATGTACGTAAGCATTGGAGCTTACCTCCTGACCGATGTTCAGACGGTCTTCCGTCAGCACATTTTCAGCCGCACTGCTCTCCAGTGCTTCTCCGCTGACAGATGATGTTGACAGGTGTATGAGACGGGCTTTCTTCCTGAGGCAAAGATTGATCAGGTTTTCCACAGCGTCCACATTTACCTGTTTCAGCTCAT
>CADBRW010000010.1 GCA_902797155.1 uncultured Lachnospiraceae bacterium | reverse complement strand
CCGATTCCGAAGGGAACCTTCTTACGGGAGGTGCGCTGTACATTCTTGAAGTTTACGAAGATACCCTGTGCAGTCTCCGGGCGGAGATATACCACGTTCTTCGCATCCTCGGTAACACCCTGGAAGGTCTTGAACATCAGGTTGAACTCACGGATATCCGTGAAGTTATGCTTGCCGCAGGACGGACAGGGGATGTTGTTCTCCTTGATGAAATCCTGCATCTTCTCATGTGACCAGCCGTCCACGGAGCTCTCCAGCGTAATGCCCTTCTCTGCTGCGAAATCCTCAATCAGCTTGTCTGCTCTATGACGCTCGTGGCACTCCTTACAGTCCATAAGAGGATCCGAAAAGCTTCCCAGATGTCCGGAAGCGATCCAGGTCTGGGGATTCATCAGGATGGCACAGTCAACGCCTACGTTGTAGGGATTTTCCTGGATGAACTTCTTCCACCATGCCTTCTTGACATTGTTCTTCAGCTCCACACCGATGTTGCCGTAATCCCAGGTATTCGCCAGGCCCCCGTAAATCTCGGAACCCGGATATACAAATCCTCGGGACTTTGCCAGTGCTACGATTTTCTCCATTGTCTTTTCCATAAATTTCTTTCCTACCCTTTTAATATTTATATAGCTTCCTCGTGCTTGGCACTCAGAATAACGATCCGTCTCAGAATCCCAGGAACAGGACCACGATGGCCGTCCCCTCACCGTCCGTCGATGCAATGCCGTCCCGGATGGTGGCGTGGTCATTGACATAGAGCAGCTTTCCGCCCTCCAGGCGCACATTCATCTTCTGGTCAGTGACCAGCATCATATTCTCATTTACCTCTATGGCATCGGATCCGATCTTATTTCCGCCCGCATCCGAAAATGTGGCGGTAACAGCCTTCTCCTCCACCAGGGAGTCGATCTCGCTCTGTTCCATGGAGGATGCATCATAACCGGCTTCCGCCAGCTCCGCTTCGGAAAGAGTCTTCTTCTCCGGCTCCGCAGCGGCATATCTCTTTGCCTCCTCCGCTGCCACCTGATTTGCTGTCTGTGCCGAATATACGGTCAGCTTCAGGTCCACATGATTGAATGCATTGTAGGAGGATACATCGTTATAGGAGATGGCAGTCTTCACCAGATCCCCCTCCTGCTTCATCTGAAGGAAGGATATCTTGGCAGCACCCTTCTCCTTGTTGAAGGCATCGATCTCGCCCTGAATAAAGCCTCTCAGTTCACTGGCCTTATAGGTAACACCGCTGTAATCCTCAACGGCGATCTCCAGGATCCTTCCGCTCTGACTGATCTCTATGGTATTCTCCGACGCGGAACCGATAAAATCCTGCTCCGGAGCCTCCGTTGCTTCCTCCTTCTTCCCGCAGGCACAAAGCACGGCGATAAGTGACAGCATAAGCAGGACCGATATGCAGTTCTTTCTAAACCGTTTCATCCTCCATCCTCCCTGTCATTTCGACGACAGATTTTGGAAACATTCGTATTTTACCCTTATTTGCAACGTATTTCAACCTTTTATTTCAATGAGAAGGTCTGCTCCAGGCTCCTCAGAACCTCCTCGGAACGCATGGGATA
This sequence comes from uncultured Lachnospiraceae bacterium, assembly GCA_902797155.1. Classification (GTDB taxonomy): domain Bacteria; phylum Bacillota; class Clostridia; order Lachnospirales; family Lachnospiraceae; genus Eubacterium_Q. The sequence continues at coordinate 2,615 of CADBRW010000010.1, read as the reverse complement.
ATCCAGAACACGGGCCAGTGTTTTCTTCACGATCCGCAGCAGCTCCGCCGTTCCCTGTTCTGTCGGTTCGAAGCTGTAGGTCCCACCGATGGGCTGTGACAGGATGTACCGAACCAGCGGGGAGTCGGTCTCCCGCTCAAACTCTCCCTGGATATCCAGGAGCTTCACCGCAAATGCGGCACGGACGACAGGCGGACGCAGCCGCTTTTCCAGAAGTGCCAGAAATGTCACATAGAGAAGATTCAGCTCATCCTTTCCGCCCACACCCTCCCGGGTGAAATATTCCACAAGCTCACAGCAATAGGAGGCCGATGCAAAGGACTCCACATCCTGTGTCAGATCCAGAAAGGACTTCTGTATCTCGGCTCCGGTAAGTGTATAGGCCTGTTTCCCGGGCCGTACCTGAAACCTTCCCAGGGTGAAGCTCTGGGCCACGGCGGTGAAGCGGTTGTTCTGCCGTCTTGCGCCGTTGGCAAAGACCGTGACACGTCCCAGCTGCTCCGTAAGGACCACCATCCTTTTATCGTATTCTCCCAGCTGGGAAACCGAAAGAACGATTCCCCGCACCCATTGCTCTTCGTACATATCCTTCTCCGTCAGTGTTTCTTCTTCTGTGAGAGATACCCGTACTCCTTCAGCAGCATGGCATTATCCCTCCAGTCAGGACGCACCTTCACAAAAAGCTTCAGGTTCACCTGCTGCTCCAGCATATCCTCGATCTCTCTTCTGGCTCCGGAACCGATCTTCCGAAGCATGGAACCGCCCTTCCCGATGATGATCCCCTTATGGGAATCCCTCTCGCAGATAATGGTGGCATCGATATCCGTAAGACTGCCGTCCGGACGTTCACTGAAGCGTTCCACAAGCACCGCTATGCCGTGTGGGATCTCCTTATCCAGGTGACGCAGTGCCTGTTCCCGGATCAGTTCGGCGGCGATATCCCGCATCCGTTCATCCGTGACCGTATCCGCATCGTAGAACATGGGGCCTTCCGGAAGCAGCCCCAGCAGGACATCTGTCAGCTCTTCCAGATTCTTCCCCTTCTCCGCGGACACCGGAACCACCTCGGTGAATTCCATCTCCTTACTGTAACATTCGATGCAGGCAGCAATCTGCTCCTCCTTCGCCGTATCGATCTTGTTGATGCAGAGCACCACCGGGATCTTCACTCTCTTCAGACGTTCCAGGATCTCCCGTTCTCCGGCACCAATAAAGGTACTGGGTTCCACCAGCCACAGGATGATATCCACCTCTCCCATGGCGGAGCCGGAAACCTCCAGCATATAGTCTCCCAGCTTATTCTTGGCACGGGTGATCCCCGGTGTATCCAGAAATACGATCTGTCCCCTGTCACAGGTATAGACCGTCTGGATCTTCTTTCTGGTGGTCTGGGCCCGGCTGGACACAGCCGCGATCTTCTGCCCGATCAGCGCATTCATCAAAGTGGACTTTCCCACATTCGGCCTTCCCACCAGTGCCACGAATCCGCTATGTATCTTCTCTTCTTCGGCCATACCAAAGCATCCTCCAAATCTTTCCTACAGCAGGTTCTCCACGGTTCCGAAGCGTTCCTTCTCTCCCTCGACCTTCACCTTGGATCCCACCACACAGATGGTCTTCTCCCTGCCGACGCCTTCCAGATAAGCCGCCAGGGAGCGGATGACCGCCTGATCCGCTGACAGAATCTCCGTACGTGTCTTCTGCCTGTCGGCATCCGTACGTCCCAGCAGATAGGAATAGAAGCTCATCAGGCCCTCTGTCGGCGGATTCAGCGGAGTATCCCGCTTACTGATGGTACCGATGATATATTTCAGCATATCGCGGTCGGAGCAGTCAAACTCCTTCACATAGTCCCTTGCATTCTCATAGATCTGATAGGTCTCTCCCAGATTCGGATCCCGATAGGAGGTCAGATAGCTGACACCGTCCCGTCCGAAATCACACATGGCGCCGTAGGCTCCGCCCTTCACACGCACATTGATCCATAGATACTCATAGGAGAAAATGGTCTGCAGCACATTTAACGCACCGGTATACGGAAGTCCGTCCTTTCCGTAATCCCAGGCAGTTGCAACAAACTGTACCTGGCCTGCGGTGATGAAGCCCTCGTTCTTCTTTTCCACAGCCGGTGCTTCCGCCCGGTCTCCCATGGGGCTGTCGGAAAGCATTCCGAGGAACGCAGTGATGGCCTTCTTATCCTCTTCTCCCGGAAGATCCTTATGTGTATATGAGATCTTCACTCTCTTACGGCTGAGCAGCTTCTCCTGCAGGGCAGTGAGTTTTTCGCAGAGCCCATCATAGCTTCCCTCATAGTCCGCATTCAGTCCGCTGACAAAGCGGTAATAGTCGATACCCTCCATCTGCTCCTTCACCGCATATGTTTCGGAAATATAGGAGCGGGCCCTCTGTGCCGTTGTGACATGTCCGCCACCCGGGAGGTCGCTTCGAAGCCCGGAATACAGCTCGGCAATGATCTCTCCCAGCCGCTTCCTGTCGGTGATTCGGGATCTCAGGAATACCTCTCCCAGAAGCTCGACACCCGACGGCAGTTCGCCCTCCAGTGTCTTAACCCTGGCCAGAAGGTAGGTCAGATGCTCCTTTGAGTCCTCCTTGGG
>CADBRW010000009.1 GCA_902797155.1 uncultured Lachnospiraceae bacterium | reverse complement strand
AATACGGGTGCATTTGACAAGCAGTTCCAGGCGGAACAGATCGTGATAGAGGAGATACTGAAAACAGAGAATATAAAGCTGTATTCCTTTAACAATCTGACGGATATTACAACGGATTTAAATCATTACAAGGACAGTCAGCATTATGCTGCGTGGATCAACAGCCTGATACTTAAATACATGAGTGAAGGGACATGCCTTCTGACGAAGGATAATTATCGTGATTATCTGGCGAAAGAAAAGGAGTTTTACTGGTCCTTTGACTATCAGAAGTCATTTGAGGAACAGGAGGATTACGAAAGAGACTACTATGCAGAGGCGTTGTTAAATGAAAAGATAAACGGGGGTCAGCCATATCATATCAGTGACGATGAGATCCGTGGATCAAAACTGCAGAATGCTGAGATCCTGGAGGATCAGCATGACGGGAACTGCGGGGTCGTATGCAGGGGAAGCCTGAACCGGGACAAGGGCAGCAAGGTTTCTGTTGAGGATCACATTAAAGAAACGAATGAGTATAATGGTTTCCGTATATCCATCGATGATATTTCGAAGTATCATTATCTGGTTGTATATGGGAAAAGAACCGCGGAGGACGGAAAAGCAGAGATCTGCTTTTATGATACCAACGGAGAGCTGCTGATAAAGAAAACAGCAACCTCCAAGGCGGATTATGACGGAGAATGGCATCAGTATCTGATCGATATTTCCGAGCTGAACGGAAAAGCGGAAATCGTATTTCATGGCGGCGGTTTTGATAAAGCGGACAGTAGTGAATCGGCATTTGTCTTCAGTGATATCACACTGTACTAAGTGATCGAAAATAAGAAGTTATTCTTGGGAGTAGATGAGGATGAAGATGAAGAGGACAAAGAGCATTAGAAACGGAGAGCTTGACATTCTGCGTTTTCTGTTTGCGATCGATGTCGTAATGTCTCATTTACAGCTGGATGTAAGCTATAAAACTCATTTTACCTATGATGCGGTCGGCGTTGAATTCTTCTTCCTGTGCTCCGGCTATTTTCTGGCAAAGCATGGGATGGAGAAGAAAAATGACGATTTTGGCGTGATAAAGGATTCCTGGAGCTTTATTCTGAAGAAAGCCTGGGGGATCTGGAGGTATTATATCCTTGCCATCGTGATCAATTCCGCATGCATTTTCGCGGATCATGGCTCGTTTAGCAGATTATTGACCGATTGGCTGGAAAGCCTTCCGCTTATTTTCTTCTTAAATCAACCGTTGCATCAGACACCTGTTCTGTATCTGAGAGGATGCTGGTATCTTTCGGCAATGATGGTGGCGGCTTTCGTATTGTATTTCCTTCTGCAGGTCTTTCGTGAGAAGTTCGTACATATCATTGCACCATGCATGTCACTCTTCCTGATCGGTTATCTTATCACCATATGTGAATACAAGAACCGGTTTACGCTGGTGCATGATAATGGTTACTTCATGAACGGAGGGATCCTCCGGGCCATTGCAGTCATGGGGTGCGGTGTATTTATATATGGTGTTGCAAGAGAGCTGAATGCCAGGGAACTGAGCAAAAAGGCATATATCGCCCTTGCGGCATGTAAGTATCTGCTCTTCGGGATCGTTGCGTTACAGTGCTTTAACAAGCTCCCGTCGTATTACACACAGGTATTCCTGCTGCTTTGCGTTGCATTTGTGCTGCTTAATGTGGACAGGGTTCCCAGGATCGGGGCCGGAAGGTTCACGGATTATCTGGGCAAGCTGTCACTGACCTATTACCTGATGCACGGGATCGTTTTGTATGAATGCGTTAAGCATCTGCCGCTGAAGGGGATCCGGGCAACGGCTGTGATCCTGTTCCTGATCTTTGTTCTGGCAAATATACTTCTGTATCTGTCAGATTTTATCTTTGGCATTCAAAAAAAGAAAATGGGAAATCAGGTATGACATGATTGTTTGTTATTGTCTTTTTCCAGCGCAATCATTATGTTTCTGCCGTTTATGGAATAAATCATGATCAGCTTGAAACTTACAGGAGGCGCTATATTTTCCGTGAGAAAATGCGAATAGGGGACACGCCCTTTAATTTCCTAAGGCTGGTTACCTCGCTGTAGGATTCACTCAATTTGTCGGGCTATCTATACGGAGAATGATGATCCCTGGATTCGTCGCATGAGTCGTTTTCAAAGAAATACATAGTTCAGCAGACATCTTTGAGAATTCTTTGTCAGATAATTATGAGAGGATGGAATAATATATGAAGCATATTTTGGTTATTTCACAATATTTTTATCCGGAAACCTTCCGAATAAATGACATAGCTACGGAATGGGTACGAAAAGGGTATAAGGTTACTGTGCTGACGGGGATACCAAATTACCCGCAGGGGGAGTATTACGAAGGGTACAGTAAAACTGAAAAGAGGAAAGAAATATGGAACGGGGTCAGGATCATTCGTCTATCGATCGAACCCAGAAAGACAGGCTCCGTTAACCTGGCCAAAAATTATCTGTCCTTTGTAACAAGGGGAAGGAGATGGATAAAGAAGACCAATCTCAAGGCGGATGTCGTGTTTACATACGAAGTTTCCCCCATGACACAGGCACTGGTCGGGGTCTGGTATGCGAAAAAAAGAAAGATTCCTCACATACTGTATGTGACGGATCTCTGGCCGGAAAATGTTGAGATCATCACGGGGATTCATAACAAGCTGATTATTGGCAGTATTCAGAAGATGGTGGACTACATTTATAAACGTAGCGCCAGGATCCTGACCAGCTCGAAGGGCTTCATAAAGACAATTCGGAAGAGAGGAATCAACAAAGAAAAAATAGAATTCTGGCCACAATATGCGGAAGATTTTTATAAACCGACGGAACGGATCAGTTCTTCCGAGATTCCCGATGATGGTGTATGTAATTTGGTGTTTGCCGGAAATATCGGTTATGCCCAGGGGTTGCGGATATTGCCTGAAGCGGCAGCAATACTGAAAAAAGACGGCATTCAGGTTCGGTTCAATGTGATCGGTGACGGAAGATATATGCCGGAGCTGAAGGAGAATATCAGGAATCTGAACGTTACGGATTATTTCAACTTTATTGACAGAAAACCTGCAGAGGAAATACCGGCATATCAGGCTGCTGCAGATGCTTTGCTGATCACGTTGTCGAAAAGTGATGTTTTTTCCATTACGATCCCGGCAAAACTACAGTCCTGTCTTGCTTGTGGAAAACCTATTCTGGTTTCTGCGGATGGAGAGGTTCAGCAGATAATCAGGGACTCAAAGGCGGGGCTGGTGAGCGACTCCGAGGATGTGAATGGGTTTGTGAAAAACATTAAACAGCTTTCAAACATGGATAAAAAACAAAGAGATGAACTTGGGGCAAACGCGCTGAGGTATTCGAAGGAGCATTTCAATAAAGAAGTTCTTCTCAAACGGATGGATCAAATACTCCAGGGAGGATCACACTGATGTCAAGTTTTAACGGCGCCACTTTATTAATAACCGGAGGAACGGGTAGCTTTGGGAATACTGTTCTCAAGCACTTCCTTGAGACCGATATCGGAGAGATCCGTATCTTCAGCCGGGATGAAAAGAAACAGGATGATATGAGGCATGAGCTTCAGGCCAAGCATCCGGATTATGCTTCGAAGGTGAAGTTCTATATCGGAGATGTCAGGGATCCGCGTTCTATAGCCGATGCCATGCCGGGTGTGGATTACATATTTCATGCGGCCGCATTAAAGCAGGTACCGTCCTGTGAGTTCTTTCCGATGCAGGCAGTAAGGACCAATATCGAAGGAACGGATAATATGCTCCATGCCGCTATTGAGACAGGAGTAAAGCGGGTCGTCTGTTTATCCACGGATAAAGCCGCATATCCCATTAATGCCATGGGGATCAGTAAGGCAATGATGGAGCACGTTATCACTGCCAATGCCCGGGTCGCTGCGGAAAGGGGCGACACGGTCATCTGCTGTACGCGGTACGGGAACGTTATGTGCAGCAGGGGATCTGTCATTCCGCTGTTTATCGATCAGATAAAGGCGGGCAACCCGATCACAATAACAAATCCGGAAATGACGAGATTTCTTATGAATCTGGATGAGGCCGTGGATCTCGTTCAGTTTGCGTTTGAACATGCAAATCCTGGAGACCTTTTTGTTCAGAAGGCGGACGCATCCACGATCGGAGATCTTGCAACAGCAGTGCAGCAATTGTTTGGTGATACAGGGACCAAGATCATTGGTACACGTCACGGAGAAAAGCTTTACGAAACGCTGCTGACTACCGAAGAACGTCAGCGTTCAGAGGATATGGGACGTTATTTCCGTGTGTCTGCCGATAACCGGGACCTGAACTATGATAAGTACTTCATTAACGGCCAGGTCAGAGAGCAGTATGATGAAGCCTATACGAGTCATAATACGGTTCGCCTTGATGTGGAAGGAACTGTAAAGAAACTGATGACGACAGACTACGTGAAAGAGCAGTTAGAACACAGGGCGTAATAACAAGGGAGAGATTAAAGATGCGATTTCTTATTCTTGGATGTAATGGAATGGCGGGTCATACGATCAGCCTTTATCTGAAGGAACAGGGCCATGACGTCTTTGGCTTCGATCTGCGCCCTTCAGAGATTATTGAATCTGTTACAGGGGATGCGATGGATGCCGGGTTTATCCGGGAGCTGGTTGGCGTCAACCGGTATGATGTTGTTATCAACTGCATTGGCATTCTTAATCAGTTTGCAGAGGACAATAAGGCAAGTGCGGCATATTTAAACGGATTCTTTCCTCATCAGCTTGCCCGGCTTACCCAGGACACCGACACTCAGGTCATTCATATGAGCACCGACTGTGTGTTCAGCGGAGAACATGGACAATATACGGAAACAGACCTGAGAGACGGTACCACCTTCTATGACCGTTCAAAAGCGTTGGGTGAATTGGAGGATGAGAAGAATCTCACCCTTCGGAACTCCATCGTGGGTCCCGACATGAATCCTAAGGGGATCGGGCTCCTGAACTGGTTCATGCAGCAGAAGGGAGAAGTGAACGGGTATACGGGAGCCATGTGGACCGGTCAGACTACACTTCAGCTTGCAAAAACGATGGAAGCTGCAGCAAAGGAAAAAGCACATGGTCTATATAATACCGTACCGGATACAAGCATCTCCAAGTGTGATCTTCTGAGGCTTTTTAATCAGTACCTGAGAAAAGAAAAGGTTACCATCATCCCGGTAGAAAAGGTGACGGTTGATAAGTCCCTGAAAAGGACACGCTGGGATTTTGACTATAAGATTCCGGATTATGAAAAAATGGTAGCTGAGCTTGCAGACTGGATGAGGGCACATAAGGAATTGTATCCCCATTACGATCTGTGATTCGGACTTAAAGGAGATGAGAGGATGGGAAATAACAGACTTAGACTGATGACCATAGTTGGAACACGGCCGGAGATTATCAAAATGTCTGAAGTGATCAAAAAGGCGGACAGATATTTTGATCATATCCTGGTCCATACAGGCCAGAACTATGACTATGAGCTGAATAAGGTTTTCTTTGATGACCTGGAGCTTCGGGAACCGGACTATTACCTGGGAGTTGTTGGTGACAACCTTGGCCAGACCATGGGAAATGTAATAGCCAAATCCTATGAACTGATGGAGAATGTGAAACCGGATGCGCTGATCGTGCTCGGAGATACGAATTCGTGTCTTTGCGTTATTTCCGCAAAACGTCTGAAAATACCTGTATTTCATATGGAAGCGGGAAACAGATGCAAGGATGAGAATCTTCCGGAAGAGGTCATTCGAAGAATTGTGGATGTGACGAGCGATGTAAATCTGTGTTATTCGGAGCATGCCAGAAAATATATCCTGGATACGGGAGTTAAGCCGGAATATACTTATGTTGTGGGTTCTCCCATGGCTGAAGTGCTTCGGAACTACGACAATAAGATCGAAGACAGCACGATCCTTCAGGAGCTGGGACTGGAAAAGGGAAAATACATCCTCCTTTCGGCTCATCGGGAAGAGAATATTGACATCGAGAAGAATTTCTACAGCCTTATGAATGCGGTGAATGCTATGGCTGAAACCTATGATATGCCCATCCTTTATTCCTGTCATCCGAGAAGCAGGAAGCATATCGAAAAGCTGGATTTTAAGTTTGATAAACGAGTGATCCAGCATAAGCCGCTGGGTTTCTTTGATTACAACAAGCTGCAGAAAAATGCATTCTGTGTTGTTTCCGACAGCGGAACGATCCCGGAGGAGGGAGCGTATTTCAAATTCCCGGCTGTCTCAATAAGGACCAGTACAGAACGGCCCGAAGCTATGGATAAGGGTGTTTTTGTGATCGGTGCCATAACTACGGAACAGGTGCTTCAGGCAGTGGATCTGGCTGTTTCCATGCATGCGAACGGCGATCTGGCCGAGGATGTTCCCGCATATGTGGATGAGAATGTCAGCACAAAAGTCATTAAGCTGATCCAAAGCTACGTGGGCATAGTCAATACAATGATATGGAGAAAAGGGCAATGAATGTATTGGTATATGATGTCGCTGCGGAAAGCGGCGGAGCAGTTTCCATACTGGAATACTATTATGAAATGCATTCAAAGGATAAGAAGAATCACTACTATTATGTCCTTTCAACCTACCACCTGGACAAAAGGGATAATATTACCGTAATAAAGGTACCCTTTGTTAAAAAAAGCTGGTTTCACAGAATCTGGTTCGATCGTGTCGGATCCAGAAAAATGCTGAAAAGATTCCGTATCGATCAGGTACTCTCATTGCAGAATCTGATGCTTCCCTCCTTTAAAGGGAAACAGACGATATACGTACATAATGCCCTTCCATTCAGCGAGTATCGCTTCGGGCTGAGAGAAGATCCGAAAATGTGGGTATATCAGAACATTATCGGAAGAATGATGTTCAGATCGATCAAAAAAGCAGACAAAGTGATCGTCCAGACTAAATGGATGAAAAATGTGATCTCCAGGAAATGCCGGTGCGGCGATAAGGTTGAAGTGAGCTTCCCTGAAGTCAGTATTCCTCAGGGTGTGGCTTACAGAGGGGATGTGGGGACTGCGAGATTCTTTTATCCTGCAAACGAATCAAAGTTTAAGAATCACAGGGTGATCATTGATGCCTGTAAGAAGCTGGTCAGTTCGGGATATACGGATTTTGAGGTCGTATTTACCCTGACCGGACATGAGAATGATCATGTTTCACAGTTGCGCCGGGAGGCGGAAGAGAGCGGCGTTCATGTGATGTGGAAAGGACTGTTGCCAAGGGATGAGGTTTTTAGGAATTATGAAAGCTCTGTGCTTGTATTCCCGTCCTACATCGAAACTGTGGGATTGCCGATCTATGAAGCGATGAAGGTTGGATGTCCGATCATCGTAACGAATTGCAGATATGCAAAGGCGATAACGAAAGGATATGACAACAAAGCAAGCTTTGATCATGATGATGCGGACCAACTGGCTGAGATCATGAAGAAGCACATTCGGGCAAACCGGTAATACATGCCCGATTTCGTAAGGAAGAGTAAGAAGAAAAGGGGAAAGGATTATGACAACGGCACAAATCGGAATTCTGGTTGCCATCGGTGTTTACCTGGTAGGAATGCTTGTCATCGGTTTTATGGCGTCCAGAAGCACAAATGACGTAGGAGATTTCTATCTCGGAGGACGGAAACTCGGCCCCTTTGTCACTGCCATGAGTGCAGAGGCATCGGATATGAGTTCCTATCTGCTGATGGGCGTACCCGGACTGGCGTATTTTTCAGGTATTGCGGATGCAGGATGGACGGTCTTCGGGCTGGCGGTAGGTACCTATCTCAACTGGCTCTTTACTGCCAAGCGGCTTCGTAATTATTCCGAAAAGGTTAACGCTATCACCATTCCGGAGTATTTCAGGAACCGTTTCCGTGACAAGAGCAATGTGACCCTTCTGGTAGGAGCCATTGCGATCATCGTATTCTTTGTTCCGTACACCGCATCGGGTTTCTCTGCCTGCGGAAAGCTGTTCATGAACCTTTTCGATGTGAAGTATGAGGTGGCCATGGTGATCTCGGCCGTCGTTATCATTGCATATACCACGACCGGCGGATTCCTTGCGGCATCACGGACTGACTTCGTTCAGTCCATCGTCATGACCATCGCTCTCCTTATCGTGCTTGGTTATGGTATCTACCATGCCGGCGGATTTGGTGCGGTGGTGGAGAATGCAAATAAGCTGGCAGGATATCTGGACCTGTCCGCAACGCACAGTAATGTGACCGGCGGAGCAGAAGCCTACGGACTCTTTAATAAGATCACCATGTTCTGCTGGGGACTTGGATACTTCGGTATGCCCCATATCCTGCTCAGATTTATGGCAGCAAAGGATGCAAAACAGCTGAAGCTTTCACGCCGCGTAGCATCCGTATGGGTTGTGATCTCTCTGGCAGTTGCGATCTTCCTTGGTATCGTGGGACGTGCCATGACAGAAACGGGAGCGCTGGATTCTCTGATCGAGGACCCGACAAGTGCGTCCAAGGCAGAGACGCTGATCGTTGTTTTGGCAAGACATATTGCAGAGAACGGATTTGGATATGCGCTGATCGGAGGCTTGATCATCGCCGGTATTCTGGCATCCACCATGTCAACGGCTGATTCGCAGCTGATCGCAGCATCCAGTGCGGTTTCTGAGAATATCTTATGTGATACCTTCAGGATCAAGATGAGTGAAAAGGCGTCCATGCTGACTGCACGTCTGACGCTGATCGTAGTTGCGGTTCTGGGTATCATCATTGCATGGAATCCGGACAGCTCCGTCTTTAATATCGTTTCCTTCGCGTGGGCCGGCTTCGGAGCCGTTTTCGGACCGATCATGCTGTTCTCCCTGTTCTGGAAACGTACGAACACTGCAGGGGCTATTGCCGGTATGATCTCCGGAGGGGCTATGGTATTCATCTGGAAGTACCTGGTTCGTCCGATGGGCGGTGCGTGGGATCTCTATGAGCTGGCGCCCGCATTCCTTGTATCTGCGATCTTCATCGTAGTATTCAGTCTGCTGACCAAGGCACCGAATGAGGAGATCCAGGCTGAATTTGACGAAGTAAAAGCTATGTAGGAATAGACCAGTCTACCGGAGAGGAACCCTGCTCTTCCAGAAACTGATTCGCTTTTGAAAAATGTCTGCACCCAAAGAACCCTCTGTAAGCGGAGAGCGGACTGGGGTGCGGGGCTTCCAGCACCAAATGGTTCGGGTTGGTCAGCATGGGACGCTTGCTCCTGGCAAATCCGCCCCAAAGCATGAATACGATGGGCCGGTCGACTTCATTGACTGCCCGGATCACGGCATCGGTGAATTCTTCCCACCCCTTATTCCGGTGGGAGGCTGCAGCATGGGCCCGTACGGTCAGTACGGCGTTCAGCAGAAGCACACCCTGCTCGGCCCAATGGGTAAGGCATCCGTGATCCGGAATCTCAAATCCGATATCGTCATGTAATTCCTTGTATATATTCTGCAGTGAAGGCGGAATATCCACACCCTTCTGAACGGAGAAACAGAGTCCGTGCGCCTGTCCCGGTTCGTGGTAGGGATCCTGGCCGATGATCACTACTTTTACTTCTGACAGGGGAGTCAGATGAAAGGCGTTAAAGATATCCTGGGCCGGGGGGTAGACTGTCTTAGTGGAATATTCCTGATGAATGAATTCATAGAGTTTTCTGTAGTAGGGCTTTGCATACTCGGTCTTCAGGACCGGAGCCCAATCGTTGCTGATCTGTGCCATAATAAGCTCCCTGTGTACTTTATCGTTGTAAGCAGACCGGTGTGAACCGGCTGCGTGGTACATTTATCATACCCTAATTTCAAGGTCGGAACAAGAAAAGAATTCTTGTTCCTTTTTGTCTCAAGTGGTATAATTCCTATGATGCGTTTTAGAAACTTGAAGGAGACTCCTGATGATACAGAAGCTTTTCAAACAAATGGTTATATCCCAGATCATATCGGCTATGGCCGTTATGCTCTGCCTTGTTATTGACAGTATCATGATCAGCCGGTTCCTTGGAACGGATGCCATGGCAGCTTACGGATTCGCCAATCCGGTGCTGCTTGTATTTGCTGCTTTCGGAAGCCTGCTTTCAAGCGGAATCCAGGTGGTTTGCAGCCGGGCAATGGGAACGGGAGATGAGGACAAGATCAATCGCTGTTATTCTCTGTCGGTGATCATTGCAGCTGTTGTTTCGATCGTTGGAGTGATCCTGGTGCTGGTATTTGTGGATCCGCTTTGTGTGGCTCTGGGGGCGAAGAAAGGAACGGAAGCCTTCCGCCTGACGAAGGATTATCTGATCGGTTTTGTGATCGGTGCTCCCTTCTTTATCGCAGCCCAGATCCTGGTACCGTTCCTTCAGATGGCAGGACAGCGGACGCGCCTGGTGGTGGCGGTCCTTGGGATGATGGTCTTCGATATATTATTCGACCTTCTGAACGTTTTCGTGTTCAAGAAGGAGACCTTCGGTATGGGAATCGCATCCACGGTCAGCTACGTCGCCGGAGTTGCCATCGGTATCGTCTATTTCTTCAGCAAGAAATGTATCTATAAATTCCGTGCAAAGAACCTGGGGAAGGGACTCTTCAAGGAGATCGCCCAGGGCGGAATCCCCACCATGGTCAACCAGGTCAGCCTGGTGCTTCTGGTTTATGTCATCAACCGGACCATGATGCGTGTGGGTCAGGAGGTGGCTGTTGCGGCATATGCCATCGTATCGACCATTGCGAATATCGGTTATTGTATCGGTAACGGAATCTCTGAAGTGTCCCTTATGCTGGCGGGAATCTCCTACAACGAAGAGGATGAGCATTCACTAAGCGAGATCGTGAAGAATCAGACTATATTCTCTATTGTGATCAATCTGTTCGTCACCATCATGTTCCTGGCGCTGGCAGGACCTGTTATCAGCCTTTTTGCCGGGGCTGATGCGCCGGAGCGGGGAGCGGCCATTTTCGGTCTCCGGATGTTCGCCATCTGTCTCGTGATCAGTTCCATCAATGCTGCATTTAAGAAGTATTATCAGTCCATCGGTCTGATCTTCTTCTCGGAGACTATTTCCGTGATGCAGAATCTGGTATTCCCGGCGTTGATCGTTGTGATCTTCGGCGCCATTTTCGGAACCACAGGCGTTTGGTTCTTCTACATGGTAGGTGAGGCTCTTTCGCTGATCTATATCGCCATCGTGGTCTGTAAGAAGAGCAAAGCGAAGTTTGGAAGCCATGAGAGCTTTGTCTGCCTTCCGGCAGGGTTCGGTGCTGCACCGGGCGAAGTCATCGAGATGGAGATCAGTAAGCCTGAAGATATTCAGGAAGCTGCCATCGAAGCTGAAGAATTCTGTAAGGAGAAGGGCGTTCCAAGGAAGAAGGCGATGTATACTGCACTTTGCATCGAGGAGATGGCGAATAATATCGTGACCCACGGTTTCCGTGAGGGGAAGGATAATCAGATCGATATCCGCCTGGTGTGCAAATCAGATGAACTGATCGTCCGTATCCGGGACAACTGCGTCGGCTTCGATCCGGTCAAGTATTATGAAATGGCCAAGCCGGATGACGATGACCCGACAAAGCATATCGGTATCCGCATGGTATTTAATATGACTAAGGATGTCCGTTACGTGAATTCTCTTGGCCTTAACTGTCTTACCATGAAGATATAAAAGTCTTGACATCTTTCAGACTGAGTGGTAAAGTTTGACTCAACATAATATTGAAAAAAGCGTTGACAAGGAATAGTAGGAATTCGAAAGCTTTGCAGAGAGTCGTCGGTCGGTGCGAGACGACAGGGGACGGATTCGCGAACTGACCTTCGAGCAGCCGAGGCGAAAGGAGCAGATCCAAGTAGTCAAGGACGGGGCCCGACCGTGATATCGGGAGGATATAAAGCTCATCTGAGCCCGTATCTGCAATGAGACCATACATTCTTGTATGGTGAAGTAGAGTGGTACAGCGTTCATTCACGCCTCTGCAGGGAAACCTGTGGGGGCGTTTTCTTTGTTGAAAAAGAATGTGTTTCATAGTAAAATAACAGATTGGAGGATTGACAGTATGAAGAATTACGAACACTACAGAAGAGGCTATTACATGCCGCCGGTAGAGTCTACCGATTGGGTTAGGAAAGAGTATGTCGACAAGGCACCGGTCTGGTGCTCAGTGGATCTCCGTGACGGAAATCAGGCGCTGGTCGTTCCCATGAGCCTGGACGAGAAGATCGAGTTCTACAAGGAACTGATCCGGGTTGGTTTCAAGGAGATCGAGATCGGTTTCCCGGCAGCAAGTGATACCGAATACGAGTTCTGCCGCCGTCTGATCGAAGAGAATCTGATCCCGGAGGATGTGACCATTCAGGTCCTGACGCAGGCCAGAGAGCATATCATCAAGAAGACCTTTGAGGCTGTACGCGGAGCCAATCCGAAGAATGTTATCGTGCATGTCTATAATTCCACTTCCGTGGCACAGCGGGAGCAGGTATTTAAGAAATCGAAGGAAGAGATAAAGAAGATCGCTACCGACGGAGCAGAGCTTCTGAAGCGGCTTGCAGATGAGGACGGAGCGCCCTATCGTTTTGAGTACAGTCCGGAGAGCTTCACAGGAACCGAACCGGAGTATGCGCTTGAGGTCTGCAACGCTGTGCTGGACGTATGGCAGCCGACACCGGACCGCACGGCGATCATAAACCTTCCGGCTACAGTGGAAATGTCACTTCCGCATGTATACGCAAGCCAGATTGAATATTTGAATAAGAATCTGAAATACAGGGAAAATGTGGTTCTGTCTCTTCATCCGCACAATGACCGCGGCTGTGGCGTGGCAGATGCCGAGCTTGGACTGCTGGCAGGAGCGGACCGTATTGAAGGCACGCTTTTCGGCAACGGCGAGAGAACGGGAAATGTGGATGTGATCACACTTGCCATGAATATGTACACTCATGGCGTGGATCCTGAACTTGATTTTTCGGACATGCCGCGGATCCAGGCAACCTATGAGCGCCTGACCGGAATGGAGATCTATCCGAGAGAACCGTACTGTGGAAAGCTTGTATTTGCCGCTTTCTCCGGTTCACACCAGGATGCCATTGCCAAGGGAATGAAGCATCGTGAGGAGGATCCGGACCAGATGTGGACAGTTCCGTATCTTCCGCTGAATCCCGAGGATATCGGACGTACCTATGACGGAGACGTGATCCGAATCAACAGTCAGTCCGGAAAGGGTGGTATCGGCTTCCTTCTGGAGACTAAGTATGGTTTTGTTCTTCCGAAGGGAATGAAGGAAGATGTGGGTTATACCATTAAGGGCTACTCCGATCATCAACATAAGGAGCTTCAGCCGGACGAGGTTCTTTCTCTCTTTAAGCAGGACTATGTAAATGTCAGTTCACCGATCAAATATCTTGAGTGCCATTTCCAGCAGGTGGACGGTATCAAATGCGAGCTTACCATGGAGAGAGAAGGCGTTCATAAGGTATATCACGGACAGGGAAACGGACGTCTGGATGCTATCAGTAATGCGCTGAAACGACATTTTCATATCGATTATACCCTGATCAGCTATGAAGAGCGTGCGATCACGAAAGGATCCAATTCCCAGGCGTGTGCATATGTGGGGATCCAGAGGAAAGAGTCCGGTAAGATTTACTGGGGAGCCGGAATCCAGGATGATATCATCGTTGCATCCGCTTATGCGCTGATCAGTGCAGTGAACCGTTCTCTGCAGGCAGAGGACTGACAAAAGCCGGGGTGTAGCTACAGGTACAGATGAGGAGGTATCATGGCTGAGGGTGTTTACAATGAGGACAGTGCATTCCTGACCCGTGTGAGGGATGCGGTTGCTGAGCAGGAGCGTTTAAGTGACCGTGTGGACGAACTTCGGAGCACGTTGAAGAAACAGGAGAAGGACGTGCAGGCGGAGGAAAAGTCCGTAAATGAAGAAATTGCCTCTACTGTGAAGAAACGCCGGGCAGAGGTGGAGGAAGGCTATGATAAGCAGATCAGTGTCATAAAGAGCAAGAAGAAGAAGGCGGAAGCGGAGAAAGAGAAGATCGTTGATGCCGGGAAGGCTTCCCGTATCAAGGAGGAATCCAAGGAGCATGTGGATGATTCCAAGGAAGCGGTAAAGGAGATGAAGAAGCTCTTCCGCAAGGAGGGGGTTCCGAAGTTTGCCAGAAGCAAACTGTTCTACGTGCTTTTTATGCCGGATGGGCCTGTAGAGTTTGGGATGATGCTGTTTTCCTATGCATTCATCTTTGCAGGGATACCGACGCTGGTAACGCTTCTTGTGCGGTGGTTTTTTCTGAAGGATGCCTCCGAGAAGACAAAGACGGCAGTCAGTATCATTATTCCGGCCGTGCTGATCGTACTATTCCTGCTCATCATTTTCCTGATCTATGTGAAGGTGAAGCAGAGACATATCAAGACGATTCGACTGGGTCGTAAATACCGGAACATGATCTCGAAGAATGACCGCAGGATCCGTGAGATCAAGCGTACGGTTGAGAAGGATACGGATGAGAGTCAGTATGATGTAAGAGACGTAAATGAACGTCTGGAGGAGATCATCCGTGAAGAAGAGGATGTTCGCGACCAGAAAAGCAGTACACTGAAGACCTTCGATGAAGAGACAACGATTGAATTGAAGAATGAGATCGAGGCAAGAAGAAATCCTCAGCTGGAGGCCCTGATCCGGGCCAAGAATGAAACGGCTGTGGAATTGGATGCGACTGAGAAGGCGCTTCAGGAAAAGAGCCTTGAGATCTCACAGAATTATCTTTCCCGATTGGGAGAGGATTTCATGAAACAGGACAAGTTGGAGGATCTGCTTTCCATCCTTCAGTCCGGGCAGGCGGATACGATTTCAGACGCGATCGCCTATTACAAAAAACCCAATAAGGGAACAACTGAGCAGAAGTAAGGATAAAGACACATGGCAACAAGACGGAAGAAGACGAGAGAACGAAAGCGGCAGGAACTGTTTGACGAAGAAACGGAACTGCACGTGGTGGATCTTTCGCGTCCTGCAGAGGTGGCCGAAGAGGAGACGGAGGACCCGGATGAGGGACCGAAGATTCCTGATCGGAGGAAGACATCTCTTCGTCGGAAACAGGGAAATATCATACAGGTGGGAGGAGACCCGGAGCTTACCGAGGAGAACCTGTCCCGCCGGACGAAGCGGCGTGCCACAAGGACACGTCTCTTTGTGGTTATTATTGTTTTGCTGATCTCTGCCGGTGTGATCTATTATGTTTATACGAGAAACAGGGAATATCTGGGATATAAGGTGCTGACCAGTACCGATATCATATATGAGGCAAATGCCGAGTATACAGAGTTTGGCGGAAATCTTCTGAAGTACACGCCGGAGGGTGTGTCTTATATCAATGCCAACGGGGATGTGGTGTGGACGGCAGGTGCGGACATGAAGGTTCCCATTGCCAGCACCAACGGAAACTATGCGGTTGTTGCTGATAAGGGTGGAAATGCCGTGCGTGTCTTCAATACGGAAGGCGCAGTCAGCGATCTGGTAATGCCGTACAAGATCCTGGATGTAGATGTGGCTTCCCAGGGCGCTTTTACCGTTGTGCTGGAAAGTGATATCACCAACTACGTAAATATGTACGATAAAAAGGGAAATCCGGTCTATGAGATGCAGACATCCATAGACAAGAGCGGATATCCGCTTGCCATCGCCATTTCCGATGACGGTCAGAAGCTTTTTACCAGTTATTATTTTATGGAGGGGATCCAGAATAAAAATAATCTGGCTGCATATAACTTCGGTTCCGTCGGACAGAATGCCAATGCCGACCGTATGGTGGGAGGCTTCAGTCTGGAGGATGAACTGGTGACCCGTGTTCAGTTCATCAATAACAATCTGGTTGCTGCGTTCTCTGACAGTGAGATCATCCTCTATGACATGAAGGAAATTCCTTCGGAACGGGCCAGGATCTCATATCAGCAGCCACAGGTCCAGAGTATCTTCTATTCATCGAATTATATTGGAACCATCGAGCGTTCCTCAAGTGCAGAGGACAGTACGGATTATCTGATGCGTGTATATGATCTGTCCGGAAATGAGACCTTCCGTTATCCCTTCAATATGGTGTATGACAATATCCATGCCTCGGAGGATGAGATCATCCTGACGGGAGGCAATCAGTGCATGATCATCACTAGCAAGGGAAGAAGTAAGTTCCGTTATTCCTTCGATGAGATGGTTCGCAATATGATCCCCACATCGTCGGGAGATGAGTACATTGTTACTTTTGAAGGAAAAACGGAAAAAATCAGTTTGACCTACGAGGATAATTAAGAGTTGTTTTTTTAGTGTGAAAGTGATAGAATGTCGCAAGTGTCATTTTGGAGGCGACGTGGATTCGACATGAATAAACGAAAGATTATCACAAAATGCATATTGCTCCTATATGATATCGCAGCGGTTCTTGCAGCCAGTTTTCTGGCGCTTTTGGTTCGTTTCGATCTTCAGTTTTCGAAGGTTCCGCCGGAATATCTGGATTTGATGAAGACCAATCTTTGGATCGGAATGGCTTCCACGATCCTCATCTTTGCGTTGTTCCGTCTTTATTCCAGTGTTTGGTCGTATGTGGGCGCGACGGAGTTTAAGAATATAGTTCTTGCCTGTGGCCTTTCCAGTCTTTTGAACATGGGAGGGATCATGGCAATGAATTCGGAGATCACCGTTCCGCTTCCCCGAAGCTATTACGTGCTATATTTCGTATTCCTTCTGATCCTGTCTGTCATCAGCAGGTTCTTCTATCGAACCGTTTTCTCTGTAAAAAAACAGGTGTCAGACACAAAGTCCAAGGACGTAAAGAAAAGGGTTTTGGTGGTTGGTGCCGGCAGCGGCGGTAATGACCTGATCCGTGAGATCAAAAACAGTCAGTTCCTTCCCATGAAGGTAGTTGGTGTAATTGACGATAATGTGGGAAAGGTCGGAAACTATATCCATGGCGTAAAGGTTGTGGGTACCAGAAATGATATTCCCCGAATGGCGGAAAAGCTGCGTGTGGATGAGATCATCCTTGCCATGCCGTCCGCAAAACCGAAGGAGATCCATGATATCCTGGATATCTGTAAGGTAACAGGCTGTGAATTGAAGAAGATGCCCGGTTTATACCAGTTGGTGACCGGAGAAGTGGGTATTACCGATCTGCGTGAAGTGGATGTGAATGACCTCCTGGGACGCGAACCCATCGAGGTAAATATTGATTCCATCATGGATTATGTGTCTGATAAGGTGATCATGGTCACAGGTGGCGGCGGTTCCATCGGAAGCGAGCTTTGCCGTCAGATCGCCGTGCATAATCCAAAACAGCTGATCATCGTGGATATTTACGAGAATACCACCTATGACGTTCAGAATGAGCTTCGTAAGAAATTCCCGGACCTGGATCTGGTGGTTCTCATTGCGTCAGTCCGGAATACGAAACGTATCGATCAGATCTTTGAGACCTATCGGCCGGATATCGTATATCATGCGGCTGCGCATAAGCATGTGCCTCTTATGGAGGACAGCCCCAACGAGGCAATCAAGAACAATGTGCTCGGAACCTGGAAGATCGTTCAGGCTTCCGATAAGTGGCATGTGAAAAAGTTTGTAATGATCTCTACGGATAAGGCAGTGAACCCGACGAATATCATGGGTGCTTCCAAACGTCTTTGTGAGATGATCATTCAGACCTATGATAAGATGTCGGAGACTTCTTTTGTGGCGGTTCGTTTCGGAAATGTGCTGGGATCAAACGGAAGTGTTATCCCGCTTTTCAAGAAGCAGATCGCTGAGGGCGGACCCGTAACGGTTACCCATCCGGATATCATTCGTTACTTTATGACCATACCTGAGGCTGTTTCTCTGGTTCTTCAGGCCGGTGCCTATGCAAAGGGCGGGGAGATCTTCGTCCTGGATATGGGAGAACCGGTCCGTATCCTGGATCTGGCCAGAAACCTGATCCTTCTTTCCGGGCATAAGCCGGATGAGGATATCAATATCGTATTTACCGGCCTTCGACCCGGCGAAAAGCTTTATGAGGAGATGCTCATGAAGGAAGAGGGTATGCAGGAGACGGAGAATAAACTGATCCATATCGGAAAGCCTATCGAGATGGATGAAAGCGTGTTCATGGAGAATCTGACAAAGCTGGGTAATTATGTGGTAAATGAGCCGTCGGATATTCGTGAATACGTTCGGAAGATCGTACCAACCTATCATCCGCAGGAAAATGAATAATGCATCAGGAGGGGATCAGACCTCATGCGCTAAGGTCTGAGCTCCTCCTTTTTTTGTACCGAATTAACAAAAAAAACATAGATGCAGAGCGGTTTTCTACACTTTTTTTAGTGCATTTTACATATAAATATGATATAATCGTTCTAAGTATGCAATCAGAAAGAAGGAACATCGAATGAAAGTACCTTTTTCACCACCGGATATCAGAGAATCGGATATTGCAGCAGTATCGGAGACGCTGCGTTCCGGATGGATCACTACAGGTCCCAGGACCAAGGCATTTGAGGAAAAGCTGGCTGAATATGTTCACACGGAGAAGGCGGGATGCCTTTCTTCGGCGACGGCTTGTCTGGAAATGGCTTTGCGTCTGCTCGGGATCGGAGAAGGCGACGAAGTAATCACATCGGCATATACATTTACATCCAGTGCGAGTGTGATCAGTCATGTGGGTGCGAAGATCGTACTGATCGACACCCAGGAAGACTCCTATCAAATGGATTATGATCAGTTATCGAATGCGATCAATGAGAAGACAAAGGCGATCATAGCGGTTGATCTGGCCGGAGTAGTCTGTGATTATGATCGCATTTTTGACGTTGTTGAGGAAAAGAAGTCCCTGTTCAGACCCGGCAACAGGATTCAGGAGAATCTTGGAAGGATCGCCGTGATATCAGATGCCGCCCACGCACTCGGGGCCAGATCCAAGGGGCGTATGTGCGGCGAGATCGCAGACTTTACCGCATTTTCATTTCATGCAGTAAAGAATCTTACGACAGCGGAAGGCGGCGCGCTGGTTTGGAGAAAGATCCCGGGCTGCTCCAGCGAAGAGCTTTACAAGGAGCTGATGATCCTGACTCTTCATGGACAGAGCAAGGATGCTTTGGAGAAGTCTCAGCTGGGCGGTTGGGAATATGATATCCTGAAGCCCGGATATAAGTGCAACATGACGGATATGATGGCGGCTGCAGGCCTTACACAGCTTGCAAGGTATGATGAGACGCTGAGAAGAAGGCGTGAGATCGTTGACCGCTATAATGAGGCCTTTGTCGATTTTCCCATCGAAGTGATCCAGTCACCGGAGGCGGCGGAGGAATCCAGTAAACACCTCTATATGGTGAGAGTCAACGGAGTTGACGAGGTGGGCAGGAACGAGATCATCAAGAAGATGTCGAAGTTCGGTGTGGCGACAAATGTTCATTACAAGCCGCTTCCCATGTATACCGCATATAAGAATATGGGATTCTCCATTGAGGACTATCCGCATGCATATGATCATTACCGGAATGAGATCACACTTCCGCTTAATACCTGCATCACGGATGAGGAGCAGGAATGCGTGATCGAATGCTTCGGAAAGGTTCTGGGATGTGAACCGAAACCCAGGAAGAAGCCGGAGGTTCGCCGGTTTGAGAAGAAGGTATGGCTTTCTTCTCCCACGATGCATGGCCCTGAAATGACATACGTTCAACAGGCCTTTGCGTCCAACTGGATGTCCACGGTCGGTGAGAATATCGACGAGGTGGAACGTCTCACTGCGGAGCTTGTAGACCGTAAATACTGTGTCGGTCTTTCCGCCGGTACCGCAGCTCTGCATATGGCCGTGAAGCTTGCGGCTGAGCAGATCTACGGACAGACGGATCCGGTGCATGGAGCGCTGGAGGGGAAGAAGGTCTTCTGCAGTGATATGACCTTTGATGCTACGGTAAATCCCATTGCCTATGAGGGCGGTGAAGCGGTCTTTGTTGATTCCGAGTATGAGACCTGGAATATGGATCCGGTTGCACTTGAAAAAGCCTTCCAGATCTATCCGGATGTGAAGATCGTGATGCTTGCACATCTGTATGGTACTCCGGCAAAGATGGATGAGATCCTGGAGGTTTGCGAACGCCACGGTGCATTGCTGATCGAGGATGCCGCGGAATCCTTCGGAGCGACTTACAAGGGACGGCAGACCGGCTCCTTCGGACAGCCCGCCGGTGTGCTTTCAGCAAACGGGAATAAGATCATTACAGGCTCCTGTGGCGGAATGCTCCTCACGGATGAAGAGGAACTGGCAAATAAGGTTAGAAAATGGTCGACACAGAGCCGCGAGGATGCTCCCTGGTATCAGCATGAGGAGCTGGGATATAACTATCGTATGAGCAATGTGATCGCTGGCGTGATCCGGGGACAGCTGCCGTTCCTCAGGGAGCACATTGAAGCAAAAAAGGAGATCTATTACAGATACAGAGAACTCCTGGCAGACCTCCCGGTTGACATGAACCCCTTTGAAGCATGTTCGGAACCGAACTTCTGGCTGTCATGTATCACCATCCGGAAGGAAGCAATGTGCAAACAGGTACGGGGAGAGAAAGAGGCGCTGTATCTGAGTGAACCCGGAAAGAGCTGTCCGACAGAGATCCTGGACGTGCTGGCCGGTTACAATGCAGAAGGCCGCCCGATCTGGAAGCCGATGCATATGCAGCCTTTATATCAGTCACATCCGTATATCACGACACTCGGAAACGGACGTGCAAGAAGCAATGCATATATTCCCGAGGGATGCAGCCACGATGTGGGTGCGGATATCTTTGAACGGGGGCTCTGCCTTCCGAGTGACAACAAGATGACTAAGGATGAGCAGCTGGTGGTTTGTGAGCTGATCCACCGGTGCTTTGAATAAGAGATTGAGGATGAAGAGATGGATAATGACGGTAAAGAGGTTCTGATGAACCTGCTGATCAGGCTGGATGAGGTGTGCCGAAAGCATCATCTTCGGTATTACCTGGCATATGGAACCTGCATTGGGGCGGTTCGGCATAAGGGCTATATCCCATGGGATCATGATATCGATGTGCTGATGCCCATCGAGGATGCGCTGAAGCTGACACGCTACCAGAACGAGCTGGGACCGAAATACTTTGTTCAATCCTGGAGAACGGATCCCGGATACATCAATATCGCATACAAGTTCCGGGATTCCGAGACTGCATATGTGTGGGATGAGTACCGGAAGCTGGACTTTAACCAGGGCATAGCCATAGATATCTATCCCTTTTACAATTGTCCGAAGACGAAGCCGGGGCTTCTGCTGAACATCTGGAGATCCCACATCTACAAGATGCTGGTGGCAGGTACGGTTCCGTTGAATCATGGACGGATTTCCAAGATACTGGCCAGGATCGTACTGTTCATCTTTAAGGGAAAGTACAGAGAGAAGATGATCCGTCGTATGGATCATAAGCTTCGGGCAGTCCCGAAGGGGAAGGAAGTTTTGGATTATTACGGAGAGGATATTTCCTTCTGTTCCGCCATCACCTATCCCATTGAATGGTTCGGTGAGCCGAAGCTTATGGAGTTTGAAGGGAAGATGTTCTACGGACCTGCAGAACCTGAGAAATACCTTACCAAACGCTATGGTGATTTCATGACGCTTCCTCCGGAAGAGAAGCGTGTGGACCCTTATGCGGACTGCGGTTTGGTAGTGGATGCTCATAAGAGCTATAAGGAATACCTGGAACTGGATAAGTAATGTCTCCGGGTTAGATAAGAGGATGAAAACAAGATGAAACGCTTGGACGCATTATATATATGCACGACACCCTTTCAGATCATGTCAGCCATCAGTCTGGCAGTGAACAGAAAGGAAAAGGCGGACCTTTATATCGATGTTCAGTTTGAAGGCGCGGAAGAGCTCGCGGAGAAGCTGCGGGAACGAAAGATCTTCGACTGTGTCCATCTGTTGAAAGATGTACAGGCCATAAAGGATATCCGTTTCACCAAAGGCCGGATGGCGCGCTACAGGAAAATGATGTATTGGTTCCGGCATGTGGAGAAGGCCGCTGAGGAGATCCTTCTTCCCGACCGGGAATACAAGACTCTGTATGCGACACACTATATTATTCCGGCAACCATGTTGATCCTGTACTTTTCAAAGTACGATATACGTACAAGGATGCATTTCTT
>CADBRW010000008.1 GCA_902797155.1 uncultured Lachnospiraceae bacterium | reverse complement strand
CATGTCCGAGGACAGCCTGGAGTTCTGCAATGAGTTCAAGTGCCGTGAGGTCATTGGAAAATACTGCTCCTTCATGCCGGTAGAGATATACTTCGTTAACGAGGACAAGGCAAAGGAGAAGGCTGAGGCACCTGAGAAGAAGGCCAAGAAGGAGGCTGCCAAGAAGGCGGCTGCGAAGAAGGCAAAGAAGGACGAGGATGACCTGATCGGTGATACACCGTCCGAACCGGAAGAGGCTGCCGAGGACGAGGACATCGTTGAGACCGATGACGTGGAGGATGAGGAAGAGAAGGAAGAACCCATCAACGACACGCATCCGCTTTGGATGAAGACTCCCGGCGACTGCAAGGACGAGGAATATAAGGAGTTCTATCAGAAGGTATTCTATGATTTCAAGGAGCCCATGTTCTGGATCCATCTGAACATGGATTACCCCTTCAACCTGAAGGGTATCCTGTACTTCCCGCGGATCAACCCGAATGTGGATCAGCTGGAGGGCAAGGTCAAGCTTTACAACAATCAGGTCTTCGTAGCCGACAATATCAAGGAGGTCATTCCGGAATTCCTGCTGGTATTGAAGGGTGTTATCGACTGCCCGGATCTGCCGCTGAACGTATCTCGTTCCGCACTGCAGAACGACGGCTTCGTACGGAAGATCTCTGACCACATTACCAAGAAGGTGGCTGATAAGCTGATCGGCATGTGCAAGAACCACCGTGAGGAGTACGAGAAGCTGTGGGATGATCTGTCTCCGTTCGTTAAGTTCGGATGCCTGAGAGATGACAAGTTCAATGAGAAAATGAAGGACTACATCATTTTCAAGAACCTGGAAGGCAAGTATGTATCCCTGGCAGAGTACCTGGAGGCAGCGAAGGAGAAGCATGAGAATCAGGTGTTCTATGTGACCGACGAGCAGCTGCAGGCGCAGTATATCGAGCTCTTCAAGGCACAGGGCATGGATGCGGTCTACATGACGCACAATATCGACAATCCCTTCATCACCAGCCTGGAGGCACGGGATGACAAGGTGAAGTTCCGCCGCATCGATGCGGATGTAAATGAGAATCTTCAGGGCGAGAAGCTGTCGGAGGAGGATTCCAAGGCCTATACCGACAAGCTTACGGAGGTGTTCCGCAAGGCACTGGATATGAAGGACCTGAAGGTTCGTGTGGACAGCCTGAAGGATGAGACGGTTTCAGCCATGCTGATCCAGTCTGAGGAATCCCGTCGTATGGCTGAGATGATGAAAATGTACAACATGGCCGGAATGGGCCTTGGCAATATGGGCAAGGCGGATGAGACGCTGGTACTGAATGCCAACAACAAGCTGGTGAAGTATGTCTTCGAGAACCCGGAGGGTGAGATGACACCGACCGTCTGCTGCCAGCTTTATGATCTGGCTGTTCTGTCCAATCGTCAGCTTACTGCAGAAGAGCTGACCCGCTTTGTACAGAGAAGCAACGAGATCCTTACGAAGATGACGAACTAGTCCGTAAACCGGGGCTGGTGCAAAATCGGGGACGGTTCTGGACAGTCCGGAACCGTCCCCGATTTTACAGAACCGTCCCCGAATTTACACTATGGAGAAGGAGGTTATGGGGTATGCAGCAGATCAAATGTCCGAAATGTGGGGAAGTGTTTACCATTGACGAGAACAGCTATGCCAATATCGTCAATCAGGTGCGTGACCAGGAGTTTCAGCGTCTGGTGGACCAGAACAAGAAGGACCTGGAGGAGAAGCAGGAGACACAGCTGGAGAAGGCTGTGATGGAGGCAAAGTCCGAGGCAGAGAAGACCATCGCCGAACTGCATGCGAAACTGCAGGAGGCGGAGAGTCAGAAGAAGCTTGCCGAGACGGAGGCTGCGGCGAAGCTGCAGGCAGTACAGGCAGAAAATGCGGCGAAGCTGCAGGCAGTGCAGGCGGAAAGCGCTGCGAAGCTGCAGGCGGTACAGGCGGAAGATGCTGCGAAGCTGCAGGCGGTACAGGCAGAAAGTGCGGCAAAGCTGCAGGCAGTACAGTCGGATAATGCGGCGAAGATCACAGCACTGGAGAACAGTATTCAGAGTAAGGACAAGGACAGCGAGATCGCAGTAAAGGATGCAGTTCGTGAGAAGGAAGATAAGATCCGCGATCTTCAGGCTGAGCTTGAGCGGAAGGACATGGAGTTCCAGCTGAAGGAGGACAGCGTCAAGCGTCAGCACGAGCAGGAGATCCGTCTGAAGGATGAACAGATCCAGCAGTACAAGGATTTCAAGATGCGCCAGTCTACGAAGATGATCGGCGAGAGTCTGGAGCAGCATTGCGAGATGGAGTTCAACAAGCTTCGTGCCACCGGCTTCCGGACTGCGGAATTCGGCAAGGACAACGACGCCAGATCCGGCAGCAAGGGCGACTATATCTTCCGTGATTATGCGGACGGTGTGGAGTATATCTCCATCATGTTCGAGATGAAGAACGAGATGGACACCACCGCCACAAAACATAAGAATGAGGATTTCTTCAAGGAGCTGGACAAGGACCGCAACGAGAAGAAATGCGAGTATGCCGTTTTGGTTTCCATGCTGGAAAGCGACAACGATTACTATAATACGGGCATCGTGGATGTGTCTCACATTTATCCGAAAATGTACGTGATCCGTCCCCAGTTTTTCATACCCATCATTTCCATGCTGAGAAATGCGGCAGAGAACACCATGCAGGTGAAGAAGGAGCTGATGGAGATCCGGAACAGAAATGTGGATGTATCGAATTTCGAGGCATCCCTGCTGGATTTCAAGGATAAGTTCTCTGCCAATTACGAGAAGGCGAATAAGCGTTTCGCCAATGCCATCGAGGAGATCGACAAGACCATATCACATTTGCAGAAGGTGCGTGACGAGCTTCTGGCTTCCGACAATCAGCTTCGTCTTGCGAATAACAAGCTGGAGGACCTGACCATCAAGAAGCTGGTACGGAACAATCCCACCATGAAGGAGAAGTTCGAGGAAGCAGGAGTTGACTTCAGCCGCAAGAAGAAGGCGGTGGAGAAACAGGATGAGCCTTCGCCCGTGGATCAGAATGAGGCGGAATAAAAAAATGCTTGATTTTTCATCGGCAGTCTGATAATATAACGCAGGTACTGTCACTGAGCCATCGGACACTCCGACCCTTAGCCCGGTGAACAGCGAATTATATCATAGGAGGAATCAAAAATGATTACCAAAGAGCAGAAGGCAGAAATCATTGCTAAGTATGGCAACGGCGACGGTGACACAGGTTCACCGGAGGTACAGATCGCGATCCTTACAGCACGCATCAACGACCTGAACGTGCATTTCAAGGAGCATCCGCATGATCATCACTCCAGAAGAGGACTTCTGAAGATGGTTGGTCAGCGTCGTAACATGCTGGCATACCTGAAGAGCAAGGATATCGCACGTTACAGAGCGATCGTTCAGAAGCTTGGTCTTAGAAAATAATCACCGAAGGGTGGAAGAAGAAATTTCCCCGTGTCATGAAAATGTGGCACGGGGATTTCTTTTTGCTGCTTCTTTTCAGAGGGCTTCAATCGTGGTATTCTATAGAGGAGTATTTAGGTTTTCCAGGAAGCAATAAGGAGAATAAAATGAGTCTAGATCTGATCACCGGAACCACAGGCGTACTTGGCCTGATCGGTAATCCGGTTCGACATACACTTTCCCCGCTGATCCATAACACCCTTTCGGAGGAACTGGGACAGGACTTAAGATACCTCCCTTTTCCGGTGGAGGAGGATGTGACTGCTGCGGTCCGCGGCGCATATCGGCTGGGAATACGGGGCCTTAATGTGACGGTTCCGCATAAAACCGCTGTAATGGATTCGCTGGTTGATATCGATGAGAAGGCAAGGATCATCGGTGCGGTGAACACCCTGGTGCGCACGGAGGGCGGTTATAAAGGCTACAATACGGATATGCCCGGGCTCGGACGGGCCCTTACCCAAAGGGGGATTCATCTGGCAGGTCAGCAGGTGATCGTACTGGGGGCGGGAGGAGCATCCCGTGCGGTGTGCACCCTGGCTCTTTCAGAGGGCGCGGAGAGTGTCTACCTTCTGAACCGCACCATCGAGAACGCGAAGGCCCTGGCGGATGACCTGAACCCACATTTTCCGGGAAAGCGTCTGAAACCGCTGGCGGCTTCGGACTATGCAAAGGTTCCCCGCATACCCTCTATAATGATCCAGTGCACGTCCCTGGGGCTGCATGAGGGCGACGGGCTGCTGATCGATGACGACGATTTTTATCATCTGGCCACCTACGGCTATGATCTGGTTTACAATCCTGCCGTTACGCCCTTCCTTCGTAAATGCGAAGGCTTCGGGATCCCTGCGGACAACGGACTTTCCATGCTGCTGTATCAGGGCATCATCGCCTATGAACTCTGGATGGGAATCTCCGTTTCGGAGCAGCTTGCAGAGCGGGTGCTCACTCGCCTGAAGAGAAGACTTTACGGTGAAAATGTGGTTCTTGTGGGTTATATGGGCTGCGGAAAATCCACGGTGGGACAGGCTCTGGCCGAGAAGACGGGAAGAACCTTCCTGGATACGGATGCAGCCATCGAAGAGGCAGAGGACTGCAGTATCCGCGAGATCTTTGAGTCTGAGGGGGAGGAAACATTCCGCCGTATGGAGACGGAACTGCTGCGGAGACTGGCTGATACGGCTGTAAATACGGTGATCGCCACCGGCGGGGGCATCGTTCTCCGGGAGGAAAACCGGAAACTCCTTACAAAAATCGGAAAGGTGATCTGGCTGTCCGCTTCCCCGGAAACCACCCTGGAACGGGTGAAGTCCGATAGCGCAAGGCCACTTCTGGACAGCGCGTCGGTACAGGAGCTGGATGACAAGATCCGGAGCATGCTTACGAGCCGCGGACCCGCATACTCAGCGGCGTCAGGCTGTAAGATTGATACGGACGGAAAGAGTGTAGAGGAAATAGTCAGAATACTGACTGATTAGATTATGGGGCATAAATTAGGAGAGGGAAGGAATATGAAGAAAAGACTGTTGTTCAGAGTGCTGCTGGGTGTGTTTCTTTTGGCCGGTGTTCTTTCGGTGACGTCCTATAAATCCTATGCAGCTGATGTGGTGATCAATGAGGAAAACTTTCCTGATGAAATGTTTCGGGCATATCTGACGTATACGTTTTATGCTGAATGTGAGGATGGGATTCTTACGGAGAATGAAATAGATTCGATCACTCATATAGTTCTGCCCGATGGATATAATTTCAAAAGCCTTAACGGAATTAAGCTTTTTAGAAAACTGAAATACCTGGATTGCCACGGGAAGCATATCGGGTCATTGGATCTCGGTGGGATGACTAATCTGGAGGAGTTGTTTTGTTTTGACTGCAATCTCACAGAATTAAACCTGTCGGGTCTGGAAAAGCTATACACTCTATCCTGTTCTGAAAATAAACTAACCGCATTGGACATTCATGGGTTAACCCGGCTCAACATGGTTCTTTGTGAAAATAATGATCTAAACAAGCTGAATGCCAATGGATGTGTCAATTTAAGGAAGCTTACTTTTGATAAGGATGACCCGGTGGATCTGGATCTTGGCAATTGTTTCCAACTGGCAGTGCTGAATTATCCCGGGTATGCTATTCGGAGTATCAACCTTAGCGGGACATATGTGACTGAATTGTACTTTCCAAATTGTTCCAATCTGACGAGTATTAACCTTTCGGGGTGCGGTTCCCTCAGTGTATTGAATTGCAGTTATTGTAATCTGTCTGCGCTGGACATATCGTCCTGTATCGTCCTTCGTGATCTTCAGTGTACGAATAATCAGATCACCACCCTGGATATTTCAAAAAATGAGTTACTCCGGGAAGCGTATTATCTCGGAGATATAAGCGGACTGTCATATGTATTGCCATTAAGAAATCTTTCGGTAGATAAGAAGGTTCAGCTCCAGTATAAACCGGAGTTTTGGTATAAAAAGAACGGGAAGAAGTACTGCTATTACGAACGTAAGAAGTTTTATAACAACGGGATACAGAAGGTGGGGGATGAAACCTATTATTTCAGTCTGATTGACGGGTCGATGCAGTATGGCTGGAAGAGGTACAACGATGACTGGTATTACTTTGATCCGGGCAGCGGGACCATGAAAAAAGGGTGGCTTAAGATGGTGAAGGGGATAAAATTCATCTGGTATTATCTGGATCCTTCGACGGGTGTTATGGCCATCGGATTGAAAAAAATAGGCAATTCCATTGATTGTTTCAACGGGAACGGAGAGCTGGTAAAGGAAAATATCAAAGACGGCTGGAGCTTCATCGAAGGCAAGTGGTATTTGGTGGAGAATGATAATATCGTAACCGGCTGGAAGGAGT
>CADBRW010000007.1 GCA_902797155.1 uncultured Lachnospiraceae bacterium | reverse complement strand
TTCTTCACTTCTTCAGTTCCTTTCGGATCCGTTCCACTACGGAATCCACATCCAGTCCCAGTCTTTTCCGAAGGGATGAAACCGTTCCGTGGGGTACGATCTCCTCATTAATGCAGATATGCAGGAAGGGTGTGGACACCCTGTGGAGCTGCAGCTGATAGGCTGCCGCCTCTCCATAACTTCCATGCTGCACTGCCTCTTCCAAAATGACTACCAGATCACTTTCCTTCGTGGCCCGGCAGAGCATGTCCTCATCCAATGGTTTGATGAATCGGGCATTGATCATGGATACACGAACATTATCCTCCCGTTCCAGGATCTTTGCCACCACTTCAGCCTCCGCGGCCATTACACCCACGGAAACAATGGTGACGTGCTGCCCCTCTCCCTTTTTACTTTCGGAGAGCATCTCTGCCTTCCCCATCTCGATGGGAGCGATCACCTGGCCCGGTGCATCATTTGCGCTGCCCTTCGGATACTTGATGGCAACCGGTCCGTCCAGCGTCACCGCGAATTCCAGCATGGCTGCCAGCTCCGCACCGCAGCGCGGACTTAGAACCGTAAGCCCCGGCATCTCATCCAGATATGCCGTATCATAGATTCCCTGATGGGTCTCTCCGTCTCCGCCAACCAGGCCGGAACGGTCGATGGCAAAGATCACATGCAGATGCTGCAGACACACGTCATGCAGGATCTGGTCATAAGCCCGTTGCAGGAAGGATGAGTAAATCGCCACCACCGGCAGGATTCCCTGCTTTGCAAGGCCCGCCGCAAATGTCACGGCATGCTGCTCCGCGATCCCCACATCGTAGGTCCGGTCCGGATATGCCCTGCGAAAGGCACGAAGCCCGGTCCCCCGCACCATGGCTGCAGAAACCGCCACCAGCTCTGGATACTTTTCTCCCAGCCCCAGCATGGTCTTCGCAAAGACATCTGTAAACTTCTTATATCTGGCCTCCGTAGGTTCTCCTGTGATCCGGTCAAAGGGACCGATGCCATGGAACCGTTCCGGGTGCCTCTCTGCAGGAAGATACCCCTTCCCCTTCTTGGTTTTCACATGAACCATGATGGGCTTCTTCAGCCGGAATGCCCGTTCAAAGGTGGAGACCATCTGCTCCACATCATGCCCGTCCACGGGCCCGATGTAGGTGATCCCCATCTCCTCGAAGAACATACCGGGAACGAAAAGGTTCTTGACTGAATCCTTGGAACGCTTGATTCCCTTTGCCATCTTTTCGCCGACGCCGGGGATGTTCATCAGAGCATTCTCCACATCAGACTTTAATTCGTTATAGGACCTGCCCACACGGATCCGGTTCGTAACCTTGGATAATCCTCCCACGTTCTTGCCGATGGACATCTCGTTGTCATTCAGTACGATCACCAGCGGAGCCTTCAGCTGGGCCGCTGCATCCAAAGCCTCGTAAGCCATTCCTCCGGTCATGGAACCATCTCCGATCACCGCTGCCACACGGGGCATGATGAGGTTCGGGTCTGCAGCACATTTCAGTCGGCAGGCTTCCACGATCCCGAGAGCCGCGGAAATGGAGGTGGAACTGTGTCCCGTGTCAAATGCATCGCAGGGGCTTTCACTCCCCTTCGGGAACCCGCTCATACCATCCAGCTGGCGCAGGGTATCAAAGCCTTCCTTACGCCCGGTGAGCAGCTTATGGGTATAGCTCTGATGACCCACATCAAAGACCAGCTGATCCTCGGGGAACTCCATACACAGGTGAAGCGCCATGGTAAGCTCCACCGCACCCAGATTGGCACCGACATGACCGCCGGTCACGCTTACCTTATCCAGCAGAAACTCCCGGATCTCCTCAGCCAGCCGCGGATAATCCTCCGGTGCGATCTTCTTTATATCATTTTCTTTTTCTATCCGATCCAGCAGACGCATCGTCAACCTTCTCCTTAACTCTCTTTATTTCCGGTCTTAACTCGTCCGTCCCACCAGGCTGCGAAGCAGCCCGATCAGATCCTCGGCGGCACTGCCGATGGCCTTGCCCTCTTCCTTCGGGAACAGCTTTCGGAGCATCCGGTTGGCATCCTCCGTCTTCTCACTCACGAAGTTCTTTGCGGCTTCCATACCATGCAGAGTCACATAGGTCGTCTTCTCATTTCTGGCATCCTGCCCGACTTCCTTCCCGAGGGTTGCTTCATCCCCGGTCTCGTCCAGGATATCATCCTGTACCTGGAATGCGATCCCCACATTGTAGGCCGCCCTTCGGATCATCTCCACATCCTCGGCCGAGGCACCTCCCAGTACGGCGCCGATCTGCATGGCGCACTCCAGAAGAGCCGCGGTTTTATTCGCATAAATGTACTCCAGCTGCCCGTCATCCAGTCTGGTACCGGCCAGTGTCACATCTGCCGTCTGACCGCCCAGCATACCGAACAGCCCCGGCTTTCTGGCAAGGATCAGCATTGCCTGCTCGATCCTCCGCTCACCGGGGAAAATGTCCATAGCCTGTGCCGCCACTTCAAAGGCCAGATTCAGCAGTCCGTCTCCCGCGAGAATGGCAATATCCTCCCCGTAAGCCACATGAACGGTGGGACGGCCTCTCCGGAGAGAGTCATCATCCATAGCCGGAAGATCATCGTGGATCAGGGAATAGGTGTGGATCATTTCCAACGCAGAGGCAAAGATCAGCGCGATCTCACGGGGAACCGGCGGTATCAGGGAATCCTGGGAGGCATCCACTCTCTGCATAAATGAATCATAGGTAAGCATGAGCAGCATGGGACGGATCCGCTTGCCGCCTGCCATAAGAGCATACTCCATGGCTTCACGCACCCGGTTGGCCGGTCCTGCATCCTGAGGCATATACCGCTTCAGCGCACCTTCGATTTCCTCTCTTCTTTTCTCTTCTGTCATACTAATTCTCCTCCGGAGCCAGGATCTTCAGCTGCTGTTCCACCCCTTCCAGGGTTTTTTGAGCCTCGCCCAGCAGTCCGACTCCTTCTTCGTACAACTTC
The DNA here is from genome assembly GCA_902797155.1 of uncultured Lachnospiraceae bacterium. GTDB lineage: Bacteria > Bacillota > Clostridia > Lachnospirales > Lachnospiraceae > Eubacterium_Q. The sequence continues at coordinate 5,488 of CADBRW010000007.1, read as the reverse complement.
ATGGCATCCTGAAGCCCGGTCTCCGGTGCCTCAAGCTGCTGCAGTATCTCCTCCAGACGGCTGAGAGATTCCTCCACCGTCAGTTTCTTCTCTTCCTTCTGTTCTTCCTGTTGTTTTTTTGCAGGCATAAATACTCTCCTGTTATCTGTTCATTATCCTGTTAATATCCGGTTGATCACCTGTAAGGCTTTGTAATTCCCCGGTCTCTGAATGTATCATTCCAAAATATCGAGGATCCTCGCCTCCGCGCTTCCGTCATGTACGGTGATCCGGATCACATCCTCCGGACTAAGCTCCTTTACGGAACGAACCGGCTGTCCCCCCTTGGAAAGATATCCGAACCCTCCTACCAGCTTGGCTGTGGGAGAAAGACCGTGCAGACGTTCCGCCAGAATGGCCGCCCGCTGTACCGTCCGCTCGTATTTCCTCTGCATCGCCGTATGCAGGGCCGCCTCCCGTTCCGTCTCAAGGGTCAGCGTCTGCTCATATCTCTGCCGGATCCGCTCATGCAGCAGCCGTTTGATCTGCTCCAGCTGCAGCCTCTGATTCTCCAGCTTTCCCTGAGGTCCCCTATGCTCCAGCCGGACTCTGCAGGTCTCCAATCGGGAACGGAGCACCTCCACCCGTCCTGTCATATGACGGTCCAGAGCGTCCCGCATATCCTGCAGCTTCCGGAGTGTCGTCATCACATCCGGGATCGCCAGCTCCGCTGCCGCCGAAGGCGTGGGAGCCCGAAGATCCGCTGCATAATCAGCGATGGTATTGTCTGTTTCATGTCCGGTTCCGGAAATGATGGGCGTCCGGGCTTCGTAGATCGCACGGGCCACGATCTCCTCGTTGAAGGCCCAAAGGTCCTCGATGGAACCGCCTCCCCGTCCGATGATGATGGTATCCAGCCCCATCCCGTCCAGTGTCCGTATGCCCCGGGCGATGGTTGCCGCCGCCCCTTCTCCCTGCACCTTTGCAGGATACAGGATCAGCTCCACATAAGGATTCCGGCGTCGGGCGATATTACAGATATCCTGGATCGCTGCCCCGGTGGAAGCCGTTACGATCCCTACCCGTTTCGGATATTTCGGTATCTCCTTCTTCTTCTCAAAATCAAACAGCCCCTCTTCAAAGAGCTTCTGCTTCAGCTGCTCATAAAGCACGTGCAGCTTGCCGGCACCGTCTCCGTCCAGGCGGATCTTCTTGGCGTACAGATTCACCCTGGCGTCCTTCTCATAGATCCGGATCTGGCCCTCGATCACAACTGCCTGACCGTCCTCCAGGCGGAAATTAAGCCCTGCAGCCTGATTCCCCTTAAACATAACACACGGCATGGAACCGGATTCATCCTTTAAGGAAAAATAAATGTGTCCCATGCTGTGATATTTACAATTGGATATCTCACCCTTTATGAAAATGCGCTGCAGCAGGTAATCCTGATCGATCAGATTCGATAGATAATGATTCACCTGTCCGACGGTATAGATCTTCATACGGCAATGTCATCCCTTCAGGCCACTCTCGTACAGCTGATTCAATACACCATTGATAAAAGGAACTGCCTTCTCGTCGCAATACTTTTTGGCCAGCTCCAGGGCCTCATTGATGGCTACCTTGTCAGGGATATCGTCATCAAACCGAAGCTCGTAGGCTGCAACCCGGAGGATCGCAAGCTCCGCTTTCCCTACGCGGTTCATCTTCCAGTCCCGGCTCGCTTCCTCCAGCATCCGGTCCAGCTCCTCCGTCTTCTCCAGGATCGCGTCGACCTTCGTTCGGATGTACTCCCGGTCACTCTCCTCAATCTCCTTCTGCATTCCCGGAAGGAAAACCTCAGGTTCCTCTCCGAGCATGGTCAGGTATTCCTCTGTCTGTTCCTCCATTCCCTCTGCGGGAAAGAAGGCCTCCCGGAATACGATCCGGAAGATACTGTCTCTTGCTTCGCTTCTTGTCATACATCTACTCCATACAATGCCGTTATATGCCGGATCACACGCATTCCATGACACGACTCCGCCGGCCACATTCTTTATTTCTCAGAGAAATCGATTCCGGACACACGCACATTTACCTTGGAAACCGTAAGGCCGGTCATGGTGTAAAGCGCCTGCGCCACTCTCTCCTGAACTGCTGCGGAAACATCTACGATATTGAATCCGAACCTGACCACAACGGAGACATCGATGGTAAATGTTGCATCGGTGTACGTCACGCGGATCCCCTTCGCCAGGTTCTTTCTCCCCAGCTTTGCGATCAGCTCGTTCGGCACATTTCCGCTGAGGCGGGCCACACCGTCTACCTCTGTGGCTGCCAGCCCCGCGATATTCGAAACCACATCCCCTGCGATCTGAATAAACCCGGCACCCTCGTCATCCCGAATGGTAAGTGTTGCTTTCTTCTCCTCTTCCATAGCATCCTCCTAATCACATATCTCGCTTCATAAGACCTTCATGCCGTTTCATTCAGTCTGAGGGACTTCCCGTTTCTCAGGCAGAGAAGCGCCTGTTCCCTCATCTTCATCACTTCCCAGAAGTCTTGCTCCTTCAATGACTCCGAGGATCGCCGGGATCCCGGTCCAGAAAAACAGAACTGAGATCAGTCCCTGCACCCACTGCCCCTGATAAAACTTATGAATGCCAATAGCTCCGGTGAGAATCGCCAGAATGCCGGCTGCGGTTCTGGAACCTCTTCTCCTCTTCTCCGGGTTCTTTTTCCCTTTTTGCGTACTGTTTTTTTCCATGCCTGATACCTTTTCCGTATTTCTCATTTCATCTGTCCACAGTTAATCAGATTATACCATACTCTCATCCGAAATGAAAGAACTTCCAAAGGCATGTAACTATGGAAACCTCCATATAAATATGATATAATAAATTGTTATTTTTCTTACAGGAGCATGGAGGAAATCATGGCTAAGCAGAGTAAGCAGACACAGGCCAAAGCAACGGCCGGAACCAAGGCCAATGCAAAGGCTGAGAGTAACAAAAAAGATGTGAAGAATCCTTCCCTCGCAAAAGAGAAAAGCCTGGGACGATCGATCCGGACCAAACAGCCGGAGCCCCGGCAGAAGGTCCTTACGCGGAATCTCTATATTCTCGCCTTCCTCATTCCGCTCATCGCAGTGCTGATCGGTATGCTTGCCGGCTCCTTCGCCCCCTTTGGCACGAAGGACGTCATGACAGCCGGCGGACACTCCCAGCATCTCACATATTACTATGAACTCTATGACCGTGTTCACGAGGGGAACGGACTGATCTACAGCCTTACCAACGGCTCCGGTTATGATTTCACTACCATTTTCACCTACTATCTCTCCGATCCGCTGAATCTGATCATTCTGATCTTCCCGCGGACCGCCATTCTTGCCGTGATCAACCTGCTCTATGCAGTGAAGATCGGTCTGGCAGGTTTCTTCTTTGCATACCTTCTGAACCACAGAAAGGAAAGGATCGCAAAGAGAAAACTGGCGATGGAAGCATCCCGGGCAGATGCCATCCGGGCCATTGCGGACCGCCGCGCCGATAAGAAGGCGAAAGCCAGAGCCCGTGCCGAAGCCCAGGGCAAGGCAGCGAAAAAGGATCTGGTGCTGGGTGGAAAAAACACCCCGGACTCCGGTCTCGGCGGCATCCTGGCGCACTTTGACCTTCCCATCCTCGGTTTCTCCGTGGCCTACGCCCTTTCCGCATATATGATCGGACAGGGTCTGAATGTGGGGAATCTCTCGGTTGCAGTGATCTTCCCACTCCTGCTCATGGCACTGGACGAGCTGATGGAGAACGGAAAATGGAGACTCTACGCCGCTCTGATGACGGCCTGCATCTTCTTCAGCTTCCAGATGGCGATCATTGTCTTCCTCTTCTCTGTCATTTATGCCGTACTCTTTGACCATAAGGATGTGCACCACGCTATCCGCAATCTACTGCTGAAGCTGCTTGCGGATCTTCTTGCCGCGGGTGCCGGTGCTGTGATCGTGCTGAACTGCCTGGGCAGCGCAACCTTCCATGATCAGGTGTCCGTCAAATTCCCCATCGGAGGCGTTGTGACCACCTTCTTCGATGTATTTAAGAATCTGATGCCCACCACCCCAACCTCTGCCAGCAGCAACTACGCCTACGGCATCGACGTATTCTGCGGGATCCTGACACTTGTCCTTGTTGTGCTTTATGTCATGAATCCCAACATTTCCCCTGCCCGACGCGCACGCCAGACAGGGATCCTGGTGGCACTGGGAAGCGGTCTGATGCTTGTCACCCCCAATTATTTCTTCAATGGATTCTCTCATCCGGAAATGACCTTCTGTCTCTTCGGATTCCTTTTCATTGCTCAGATGCTTTCCATGGCTTATGAAACCTTCATAAATGTGGAACACACCCCTGTATGGCAGATCCATACGGGGCTGGTCATTCTGCTGACCATGGTTCCCCTCAGCTTCTTCCTCTGCGATAACTACGACTCCTTCCGGCCGTTCCTGTATACACTGGAATTCCTGGTGGGATATTACCTGCTTCTGCTGCTCTATCGCTGCGGCAGTATGAACCGATGGCTCTTCGCCCTGATCGCGCCACTGCTGCTGATCACGGAGATCAGCATTACCTATGTAGATAACCTCCGTCTTGCAGGCTCTACCTCACTCGCATACGAGGAGACCATGGACAGCCAGTTCTACGAGACCTCACGCATCCTCCATCAGGCCATGCCTGAGGCACAGATCAAAATCTACGATCCGGAGACCAATCAGGATACGCTGGTGGATTACACCTTCCTGAACTATCATTTTATCATTACCTCCAAGAACGTCGAACAAATGGATCCGACCCTGAGATATGTCACCGACTATCACGACGTATCCATCTATGAAAATGAATACTCCGCCAATGGCGTCTTCATACCCAAGTCCGTAGAAAACTGGGGCTTCCGAAAGGATGCGCCCTTCACAACAACCAACGACCTGATCCTGGACGTTTTGGAGTGCAACCCCGTATTCTACTCCTCTCTCGGAGAGGCCAGCAACGGATATCTTCCGATCTATGACGATAACGGCGTAGAAGATGTCCGACATTTGGATTACCTGTTCAGTTTTATTCCGGAGGGCGAAGGCCCCCTGTACAGCTCCATGTACAGTGTCCAATATCATGGGTACGTGGAAGCCGGCGCGCTTGTTACCATGACCCATAGATTTACAAGCTGGGAGGTCACGCCCACCGAACCGGTTTCCGAGTATGTATTCCTTCATGAGGACGGATTCAAGGACTTCTGTGAGTCCCTTATCATTCCCGCCTCCAAGAAGAACTCCGATACTTCCTTCGCCTACAGTATCGAGGCTCCCGAGGACGGTTATCTTCTGCTGCCCTACAGCAGCCTGTCCGGCTGGAAGATCACATCCTCCACCAATGCCACCGGAACCATGGATAACTACCTGAACCGTGCACTTATGGTCCCGGTTTCCGAAGGTGCCAATACCATCGAGCTGGAATACACTCCGACTTTGTTCTATATCGGAATC
>CADBRW010000006.1 GCA_902797155.1 uncultured Lachnospiraceae bacterium | reverse complement strand
AGTGAAACGCAGGGCGTCGGCACCGTACTGATCGATGACCTCAAGAGGATCGATCCCGTTCCCCAGAGACTTACTCATCTTCCGGCCCTGGTCATCGCGAACCAGACCATGGAACAGAACCGTGTGGAACGGCAGTTTTCCGGTCTGCTCGATGGATGAGAATACCATACGGATGACCCAGAAGAAAATAATGTCATAACCGGTAACCAGCACGTCGGAGGGGAAGAAATACTTATAGTCCTCGCTCTCCGTATCCGGCCAGCCCACCGTGGAGAAGGGCCAGAGGGCCGAGGAGAACCAGGTGTCCAGCGTATCCGGATCCTGTGTCAGCTTCTCGCATCCGCACTTCGGACACTTGCAGGGCACACCGTCAACAGACGGATTCACCACCGTTACCTCGCCGCACTCATCGCAGTACCATGCAGGGATCCGGTGACCCCACCAGAGCTGACGGGAGATACACCAGTCACGGATATTGTCCAGCCAGTTGTAGTAAACCTTATTCATACGCTCCGGAACCAGACGAAGCTCGCCCTTTTCCACAGCCTCCTTGGCAGGCTTTGCCATCTCCGCCATCTTTACAAACCACTGAGGCTTCACCATGGGCTCCACCGTGGTATTGCAGCGGTCATGGGTTCCTACCATATGGGTATGGGGCACTACCTTCACCAGAAGCCCCAGCTCCTTCAGATCCTCAACGATGGCCTTCCGTGCCTCATAGCGCTCCATGCCGTCATATTTGCTGCCTGCCAGCTTAATGGTGGCGTCATCGTTCATGATGTTGATCTCTTCCAGATCATGACGCTTGCCCACCTCAAAGTCGTTGGGGTCATGGGACGGTGTGATCTTCACGCAGCCCGTTCCGAATTCCTTATCAACGTAGTTATCCGCAATGACCGGAATGGTACGGCCTGTCAGCGGAAGCTCCAGGGTCTTTCCGATGATATCCTGATATCTCTCATCCTCCGGATTCACTGCTACTGCGGTATCGCCCAGCATAGTCTCCGGACGGGTGGTTGCGATCTCCACGAAACGTCCCGGCTCTCCTACCACCGGATAGTTGATATGCCAGAAGGAGCCTTCCTGCTCCTCATGAATAACCTCTGCATCGGAGATAGAGGTCTTGCACACCGGACACCAGTTTACGATACGGGATCCCTTATAGATCCAGCCCTTATCATAAAGCTTCTTGAATACGGTACCTACTGCCTTGTTATTTCCCTCGTCCATGGTAAAGCGTTCCCGCTGCCAGTCAGCAGAGGAACCCATGCGCTTCAGCTGCTGTACGATACGTCCGCCGTACTCCGCACGCCATTCCCATGCTCTCTTCAGGAAGCCTTCTCTGCCCAGGTCCGCCTTCTCGATCCCCTGTTCTCTCAGGGCATTGATGATCTTGACCTCAGTGGAAATGGCCGCATGGTCCGTACCCGGCTGCCACAGTGCATTGTAGCCCTGCATCCGCTTCATACGGATCAGGATATCCTGCATGGTGTTGTCCAGCGCATGTCCCATGTGCAGCTGTCCCGTGATATTCGGGGGCGGCATCATGATGACGAAGGGCTTCTTCGACCGGTCGGGTTCCGCATGGAAATATCCGGCATCCTCCCATTTTCTATAAAGTCTTCCCTCGATCTCCTCGGGATTGTAGTTCTTTTCAAGTTCCTTAGCCATGGTGTTACTGTTTCTCCTTTGTGTTATTAGACTATTTGATCGCGGAACTCATCCTTAAGCTGAGCCAGGATGATATCCATCCGCTTATCGTAATCCGTCATATCCTTGTGCATCTTATTGTAAATGGCCCGCTGCAGCATGGCGTAGATGGTCATCTCCCGGACGTCGTCCTTGGAATCTCCGATCTCCATCATGATGTCCTCGAAGTACCGCTCGGAAAGTCCCATCTTGTGGACCTCGTTCTTCAGCGTGGTAATGTCCTCCGTTGCGGAGACCACGTAGAAATATCCCTTCAGAGATTCCTGATTGCTGTTCAGGTCATAGGCCTTCAGGAAGAACTTCTTCGCATCGTCCACATCCAGGTTGTTGGCCGCTGCCACCGCCCGGTTGTGATACACATTTCCAAGGAATTCCCTGTCCTGGATCTCCGCTTCCTGTTCGATGATCCCGTCGTAAATGATGGACGCCCGGATGAACCTGCGGTATCCCAGATACCCGTCCGCCTTCAGCTTCTCTCTCTGAAGGGGCGACAGCTTCCTGTACTTCTGCCAGGCCGCCGCATAGGTCTTCACCTCTTCCGGCGTGTAGTACTCCCCATAATTCAGGATCTCCACCAGAAGGTCCTGGGCAAAGGGCGTCTTGTTCGCCAGCCCGGCCAGACGTTCTGCCAGCTGGGGCATGTCCAGCTCGTCGCGGATCCAGTTGAACAGCTTCTCCGAAAGCGCCGATTTGGAGATCAGCACGGT
>CADBRW010000005.1 GCA_902797155.1 uncultured Lachnospiraceae bacterium | reverse complement strand
TCCACAGGAGATCGTGGAATATATGAAGGAGTATCGGATGAACAATGTCCGGCTGCAGCTGCAGCTGCACAAATTCATCTGGGATCCCAAGAAGAAAGGTGTATAAGGAGAAAAAAGAGATGAGTATGGATCTGGATAAGATCAGAGAGCATGTAAGAGGTATCCTCGAGGCCATCGGAGAGGATCCGGACCGCCCGGGACTGGCGGAGACCCCCGACCGTGTGGCACGGATGTATCAGGAGGTTTTCGAGGGTGTTCAGTATACCAACGATGAGATCGCGGAAATGTTCAACAAGACCTTCCCGATCACGGAGGGAACGAAGAAGGACATCGTGCTGGTGCGTGACATCGGAGCCTTCAGCTACTGCGAGCATCATATGGCACTGATGTATGACATGAAGATCTCCGTGGCTTACGTTCCCACGGACCGTGTCATCGGGATCAGCAAGATCGCCCGGGTTGCGGATATGGTCTGCAAGCGCCTGCAGCTGCAGGAGCGGATCGGTGCGGATATCGCCGAGATCATCGGGAAGATCGCAGGCACAGAGGATGTGGCGGTTCTGATCACCGGAAAGCACAGCTGCATGACGGCAAGAGGAATCAAGAACATGCCGTCTGAGACGGTGACACTGACGGTACGCGGCGCATTTGAAACGGACCGGAGTCTGAAGGACCAGATCCTGGCACTGAAGTGATGGCGTAAAACGTCTGTCGTGTTATGCGCCGCGACGGAGAATACAAGGAGAATATATGAAGAATAAGAAGAAAGCACTGGTGGTGTTCAGCGGAGGGCAGGATTCCACAACCTGTCTCCTGTACGCACTGAATCATTATGAAGAAGCGGAAGCAATTTCCTTCGATTACGGACAGAGACATAAGAAGGAGCTGGAGTGCGCAGCGGCCATCGCTGACCGGCTGCAGGTGAAGCACACCATCCTGAATATGCAGGAATTAAATCAGCTGGCACCGAATTCACTGACGAGGGATGACATTCCCGTGGATACGGATGCACCGGAGGAAGGACCTCCGAATACCTTCGTGGAAGGACGGAACATGCTGTTCCTTACCTATGCTGCCATTTATGCCAAGACACACGGCATTACCGATATCCTGACGGGTGTGTCCCAGAGCGATTTCTCCGGATACCCGGACTGCAGGGATATCTTCATCAAGTCTCTGAATACCACGCTGAATCTGGCGATGGACTATGAATTTGACATCATCACACCGCTGATGTGGATCGACAAGGAGGAAACCTGGGCCCTGGCGGATGAGTTGGGCGGGTTCGAGCTGGTGCGGGATATGACCCTCACCTGCTACAACGGCATCATCGGTGAGGGCTGCGGAAACTGCCCGGCCTGCAAATTACGAAAGAGAGGATATGATAATTATGTCGCAAAAAAATATGATCTTCATCGTGAATCCTAAGGCAGGAAAGAACCAGCTGAAGACGAAAATGGTGGAGGTCGTGGATGAATTCTCCCGCGCAGGCTACCATGTGGAGGTATACACCACAAAGTCCGCTGAGGATGCGGAGCAGCATATCTATGATGTGGGAGACCTGCATGATCTGATCGTTATCTCCGGCGGTGACGGGTCCCTGGACAATGCTGTGACCGGCATCATGCGCCTGAAGGAGAAGACAGGCGGAAAGGTTCCGCCTCTCGGTTATATCCCCTGCGGTTCCACAAATGACTATGCCAAGAGTCTCTGTATCAGCCTGAAGCCGGAGGTGGCTGCAAGGCAGATCGTAAAGGGCAAGGCCTGTCCGGTGGATGTGGGACAGCTGGGAGACCGGCATTTCATCTATGTGGCGGCATTCGGTATCTTCACCGAGGTTTCTTACGCCACACCCCGGAATCTGAAAGCAAGGCTGGGACATGCGGCCTATGTGATCGAGGGCGCGAAGTCCCTTACAAGTGTGAAGACCTATCGTCTGAAGGCATCCTTCGACGGAAGGATCATCAAGGGAGACTTTATCTACGGACAGGTGACGAATTCCCGGTCTGTCGGTGGCTTCCGTGCCGTAGGTCTTCGGGACATGTCCTTCCATGACGGAGAGTTCGAGTGTGTGTTCATCCGCAAACCCAAGAATCCGATTCAGCTGGAGCGGATCCTTCAGTCTGTTGTTACGAATAAGCCGGTGGAGGATTATATCGTTTACGAGCGGGCAAAGACCGTGAAGGTGGAGGGCATCGAGGAGATCCCCTGGACCGTGGACGGCGAGTTCGCCGGAAACTTCAAGCAGGCCCGCGTGGACGACCTGCACAACGCCGTAACGCTGGTGCTGGGAGACCTTACCACCTACGGAGATCCGAGAACCGAGAACCTGGTGCCTGCAGGTGTAAAGAAGGCACATTTGTTGTCAAGATAAGCAGGATGAATGCCAAAAATGCACCCGGCGTGACAGATTTTACATAGAATCGATCAAATATGACAACCGACGTCTATTCTGATCAAAGAATGATACACTCATAATCGTAGAGTGTATCATTTTTATTTAGATAATAAATCTTCGACATAGATATCAGATCAGGAGGGGCGCGGTTATGAAGGAATTACGTTATGACTTTGAATATCAGGAACTGGTTGCACAGATGTATTTCGGAAGCTATGAAAATGTATACCCGACGCTGGTATCCATGTCCGAGATGCTGTGGGAGGATGAGCACTCCATGCATATCTGCAGCTGCAAGGAAATGTATCAGGACATCTTCATTCACAGAGTGATCGATCATAAGTCCGAGTCCGAGATCAAGGAGTATATCCGGACCAAGTACGACTGGCTGCAGGCAGACAGTGACAGATTCCCGGATGCGGTTGAGGCAGCCGTTTCCTTCATCGACGATCATGCATCTGAGCTGAAGGCTCCGGAGAAGACTGAAACACCGGAGAAGAAGGGGATCGTATCCCAGCTGATCGACCGGCTGATCCTCTGGATCATCGGAGATCCGAGCGAAGAGCTGCTTGTTCTTAGAAGCGTTGCCAGAATTGCGGCGGACTGATCGATTATCACTTTACCATCTGTCCTTACTGCAGGATGCAGGTGAGAAGGATGCCG
>CADBRW010000004.1 GCA_902797155.1 uncultured Lachnospiraceae bacterium | reverse complement strand
TCTCCTTCACCATCTGGATCAGGCCACCCGAAGCCTCAGACCTGAAGTTCGGGATCATAATCCCCGAAAGTACTATAACCATGGTCATAATCATGGCTAAACAACGTTTTTTAAATAACTTCATGTTACACCCCTTTCCCGTCATCAGACGATCATTATACCTTGATTGTAAAAACCACTGCACATCTTGTCAATCATCATTCTTCCTAAAGAAATGCAGCAAATGTAACAAATCTGTAATGGGGTCTGACCCCGTTAAGATTACAGATATCTGTTTTCAAACTCTTCGATCGGAATCGGTCTGCTGTAGTAATATCCCTGAACAACATCACATCCAAGCGAACGCAGACGGTCGATCTGTTCCTTCTTCTCCGCTCCCTCGGCAAGGCAAAGGATCCCGAGTTCTCTTGCCAGTTCGATGACCAGCCGGAGAACAATGATATCTTCCTCACGTTCATTCTCCATACCGATCTTATCAACGAAGCTCTTGTCTATCTTCAGTGTATCGATGGGCATCTCAGTCAGAAGAGAAAGCGAGGAATACCCCGTTCCGAAGTCATCCATCGATATCCTGAAGCCCTTCTCCCGAAGCGAACTTAGGACTTCGATCATCTGTTCCTTATTGTCATATGTGGCACTCTCTGTCAGCTCAAAATCGATCAGATCATGGCGAACGCCATAACTGTCAATGATCTCCACCAGATGGTCGATAAGATTGGCATCACCGAACCTCCTGCGGGACAGATTCACGGAGACCGGATACAACACTTTCCCTTCTTTCTCCCAACGGGCAAGAGCGGAACACACCTGCTTCAGGACGATGTCATCTATCCTTCCGATGGAACCGTCTTTTTCGAAATACGGAATGAAACGCCCGGGAGAAAGGAACTCCTTGCCCTTGTAATTCCATCTGATCAGGGCCTCGGCACCTTCCAGGGTTTCGCTGTTTATCTCAAACTTGGGCTGGAGATACACATGGAACTCATCCTTTCTTATGGCCGTATTCACATACGCCTTGATGAAATCACCCCATGTCAGATCATCATGCATCCTGTCCGTGTAAATGGTGATCTCCGTTTTATTCGGTATTACGCCAAGAGCCTGTACCATTTTTGCTGCATCCGCCACACGGTTTCCGGATAGTATGGTCCTTTGCATCGGAACCACGCCGCATCGATAGTAGATCCTGTAATCAGGATCCTCATTTAAATGTGACAGCGAGTCAAAGAATGCTTCGAGCACACGAACCGTCTCATCCTCCGGCATATCCCTGATCATCATTGCAAAGTTGTCATTGTGACAACGCGCACTGGCATAGACAAAATCCGCATCGTTCATCGCTTTCGCAACATTTTGTAAGACTACGTTTGCCGCATCATGTCCGTAAACCTCGTTAATGACACGAAATTCCTTGATATCAAAATGAACAAACGCATAATCGCTGATATTGCTGTACGCCGGCATTTCCAGGAAGGCTAAAAGATGATTCCAGTTATAATGCTCGGTAATGGGTTCATGAAAAGCCATTTGATATAGGGAGGCTCTGTCAAACCGACCAACATTATCCGAAATAACGCTTTCTGCCATCATTCCCTCAGCTCTGCATTCATATAACATGCGAAGCTTCCCGGCATGGGTGTATACGGATATCACTTCGGCATCGTCCTTGATCGAAAGGTCACTGTACACCCTGTGTGTGGCTCCGCCACCGGCCACACGCATGAACAGCTCCGTAATGGCCTGACTGCTGAGTTCAATCTCATCATCCATTTCAACGGAATAGTAATATGACCCCGCAAGACGTATCGAAGCCAGATCATCGGGATAAGCGATCCTTTCATCTCCAATTCTGTACTCGATGCCAAGAACAGCACGGTCATATGACTTTATAAAGAATAATCCCGGATAATCATACTGTCCAAACGAATTCTCATATTTTAAAAACCGTTCGGGAATCACGCCGCCGGCAAATGCCTGTACTTCCTCTTCAGTCGCATCCATATAATAAAGAAGACGGTCCGGCTTATACAATTGGTTCAGTTCGCTTTCATACATTTGCCTTTCCCCTTAACTTTCCTTCCGTCCTTCATTATTGTAACTTCAATATCCGGATGAAACTCCTGACACTTCTCCCGTATGATATCAATCTCCATCCAAACCAGTTCCGGATCCTCAATGGATTCCGTGATCAGAAATTCCGATACATTCCCGGAAGGATGTAAGCCTATAGCATCCTTTTCCACCCACTTGCCAAGTCTTACACGTACCCGTTTCTTCAGCGTTTTGAGCTTTAGCGCTTTGATATCCTCATATCTTACTGCCGTGACCCCGTTCGTGTAACCGATGATCATCTCCGGTCCGAGGATAACCCGCAGATTCGGAAGCCATTCGGATGCCGGATCATTTGCCTCAGCATCCACCTTCTCAGGAGCGATGCCTTTTCCACCGGTATTGACCCTGCTCAATTGAACCAGCTCATAACGGTCCACTCCAAAAAAACCTATACCGAAGACTATAAGAAATGTCAGTCCGAAAAGCAGAGAAACAAAATGGTGTTCCTCCAGATCTTCCCAAAAGCTGATCCCTGCGGCAGCACTCACGCCGTCCAGGCGATCGATGAAGGTTGCAATGGGACTGTACAATGTCATACCGAGAGGAATAATGATCAGTGAGAAGAACCGCCACCATTCCCGGAGCTTCCCACGGATCATCTCACTTATATGTTTATTCGTAAATAAATAAACGCCGTTCTTCATAGCTGTATTATATCATCCTCGTCTTTACAATCGGTGAAAGTCCCTCACACTGCCGAAGTTGATCCTTCCGCCTATCGGTACAGGGTTTCCGTCCCTGAAGATCTTCCAGTCCGTAGGATCATTACTCTTCGCCTTTATATTGAAGACACAATACTTCGGAGAAAAGTACTCATAAGCATCTGCTGATTTCCTGAAGATCACAGTACGCTCGTACCTGAAACCTCCGATTTTTTTCACCTTGTTTCCCCGGATATAAAAATATGCCCTATAAGCCGCAATAAAACCGTTATCCCGTCTGGCGCATATATAATATTGGGGTTCATTATCATATGGAGCATTTCTTTTCATACCTAACCGAACCTCCGTCGCCTTAGCAGCCAAATCTTTATCATAATGATAACAGCAGCATACAATACGGAATGAAGCAGGATCAGAAGTGTCCCCTTCGGATCAAAGGAGTCCCCGTTCCCCACCATCTTGAAGCCATCCATAACCGGCGGAAGAAGGAAATTGAGGATCTTCATAAATGGGAGCTTCTCAATGATGGACACCTTGCAAACCGCCAAAAGCGCAACCAGCACCACTCCGATGACGGCATTTCTTCTTCTGGGAATAAGCCTTCGGTGAAAGACATCCCCCAGAGCCACACCGCAGATCCCGTTTACCAAGACTAGAATACTGCCATAGAGAATATCCTCCGCTTCCAGAGGTCTCGTAAACCATGACGCATTAAAACTGCTTCTTATAACCGGATACAGAACCAGGATCAGGCCGTAAAAGAACATGATACTGTAGGTCACCATCTCTCGCGCCAGCCAGTACCCTGCCCCCGGGTCACTGTGCAACAGTAAAAGCCCTTCGTGTACATCCTGTTCCTTCATCTGTATGCTCATGGAAATGTAGACACTGATCACAAAAAGCAGGAAGCCTGACATGAGAAAGCTGGAGGCGATCTGCTGCGGAAGAATGGAATACATCACACCAAGGAAGGCCACCACGGCAACTGTGGGAATCACAAGCACCGCGCTCCTTATCACGATCATCATTTTCAGTTTATACAAACTAAATATACTCTTCAATTCCTATTAACTCCCAACCTTCACCATACAACTTCATGACAGTTTCCTTCAGCTGCGCTTCCTGTACCCGAAGCAAATATCTATTCCCCCGGGAGATCATGTCAGGCCAGCCCTCGAGCCTGTCTTTTTTTCTGACATAGATCCGGAAGAACGATTCCGTCACCTCTTTATGATTCCTTAGTTTCCCCTTTTCGATCGTATACACCTGATCCGACAGCTCATCTATCAGCTTCTTCTCATGACAGGACATAAAAATGGTGCGGCCCTGCTCTTTCAGTTCATTCACTTTTGAAATAAAAACCTCCTGGGACTCGGCATCCTGCCCGGACAAAGGCTCATCCAACAGCATGATTTCATTCGGAGCCATGAGCGCCTGGATCACACCCACCTTCTGAAGGCTTCCCTTGGACATATGATCCATACGGATATGTATCATATCCTCCAGAAAGAAGTCCTTGATCAGCTGTCTGACTCTGCCGAATTCAACACCTTCCATAGAGGCTACGGACTTAAGATACCGCTCCATGCTGACCTCCAGACCGGTGAACTTCTCGGGTACATAGGAGAATCTCACCTTCCCGGAATACCGCACTTTCCCCCCGTCTATCCGCACAAGTCCGGCCAGGACCTTCAACAGGGTACTTTTCCCGCATCCGTTGTGCCCCACAAATGCAACCGAGCTGCCCTTCCGAAAGCCAACTGAAACACAGTCCAGCACCGCACTTTTATTATATGATTTTGAAACACTCTCCAGTGTTACTATCATTTCACTCATGGCTGCTATACCTCATTCAGTCCCCGTTCCCTGATCATTTCAAACATTCGGACCGCGCCTTCGTAGTATAATTCCTCCGCACGATTCATGATTTCTTCCGGCGGAAACCAAGTGTTCGTTGTTGTCATCAGTGTCGTGATCCCATGATCATACAGTTCTTCATGGCCCTCACCCAAGGAGCCGCAGAATCC
>CADBRW010000003.1 GCA_902797155.1 uncultured Lachnospiraceae bacterium | reverse complement strand
GGGCTACTAGCTCAGGTGGTAGAGCACTTGACTTTTAATCAAGTTGTCGGGGGTTCGAGTCCCCCGTGGCTCACTTGTTTAAGTGTCGAATCCGTGTCTCGGATTCGACATACTTATTTATAGGGATGCGCGGTCATGGCGGAATTGGCAGACGCGCAGGATTTAGGTTCCTGTGGGTTATCCCGTGTGGGTTCAAGTCCCACTGGCCGCAGAGGCCTGTCCGGCGTAGTTTTGATATACCAGGAGGATATGGAAATGAGCGATATGAATATAGTCTGTCTCGATCTTGAAGGTGTTTTGGTTCCTGAGATCTGGATCGCTTTTGCGGAAGCAACAGGGATTCCTGAATTGAAACGTACCACCCGGGACGAGCCGGATTATGACAAGCTGATGAATTTCCGACTGAATATTCTGAAGGAGCATGGACTTGGATTAAAAGAGATTCAGGATACCATTGCAACTATCGATCCGCTTCCGGGAGCAAGAGAGTTTCTGGACAGCCTGAAAGAAATGACGCAGGTGCTGATCCTCAGCGATACATTTACGCAGTTTGCAAAACCGCTGATGAAGAAGCTGGGATGGCCGACGATCTTCTGTAACACTCTTGAGGTGGCAGAGGACGGAACCATTACCGGATTCCGGATGCGATGTGAGAAATCCAAGTATACAACCGTGCGGGCGCTTCAGTCCATCGGATTTGAAACGATTGCGAGCGGAGACAGCCATAATGATCTGGGCATGATCCAGGCGAGCAAGGCTGGTTTCCTCTTCAAGAGTACCGATGCGATCAAGGCCGAATATCCGGAGCTTCCGGCATATGAGACCTACGATGAGCTGCTCGCTGCGATCAAGGCAGTGTTATAATTAGCATTACAGAGCCGTGTGAAAGCACGGCTCTTTTTTAAGGTAAAGGGTAAAGGATAAAGGAGGAAAATGCATTGGAAGATGCGGTTATTGAACTGAAAGGTCTGACGAAGAACTATGAGGATCAGCAGGTGCTAAAGGGAATCGATCTTACGATCCACAAGAACGAGTTCCTGACACTGCTGGGACCGTCCGGATGTGGGAAGACCACCACGCTCCGGATCATCGCCGGCTTTGAAGAGCCCAGTGGCGGACAGGTCCTTTTTGAGGGGATCGATATCTCAAAGGTGCCTTCCTATAAAAGGGAGGTCAATACCGTATTCCAGAAATACGCATTGTTCCCGTTTTTGAATGTTTATGACAATGTTGCTTTCGGTCTGAAGATCAAGAAGCTTGACAAGACCATGATCGACCATAAGGTAACGAAGATGCTGGAGCTGGTGGGGCTTTCCGGTTATGCCAAAAGAGATGTGTCACAGCTTTCCGGCGGACAGCAGCAGCGTGTTGCCATCGCCCGTGCGCTTGTAAATGAGCCGAAGGTGCTTCTTCTTGACGAGCCCCTTGGTGCGCTGGATGCGAAGCTCCGCAAGGAGATGCAGACAGAGCTGAAGAAGATTCAGAAGGAGGTCGGCATCACATTTATCTTTGTTACACATGATCAGGAAGAGGCTCTCTCCATGTCCGATACCGTAGTGGTCATGAACGAAGGTATCATCCAGCAGGTAGGAACCCCGGAGGATATCTACAATGAGCCGGAGAACCGTTTTGTTGCCAGCTTCATCGGCGAGTCAAATATCATTGAGGCGGTGATGAAGAAGGATTACCTGGTGGCATTTGATGATAAGGAATTTGAGTGCGTGGATAAGGGCTTCAAGGAGAACGAAAATGTGGAAGTTGTGATCCGTCCTGAGGATATTGATATCGTAAAGAAGAAGAGCGCAAAGATCACCGGCACGGTGGAATCCATCGTATTCAAGGGTGTGCACCATGAGATCGTAGTGAAGACAGAGCAGAGGGATTATCTGATCCATACCACGGATTATTTTGAACCGGGATTGGAAGTCGGACTGTCCTTCGGCCCGGATGACATACATGTTATGTATCGGATGGACTGGGAGTAGGTTCCGAATCGTCATCAGACGATTCGAGAACCGTACGCACCCACAAACGCTGAAAGCGTTTGTGCCCGACCGAAGGGAGGGGTCGAGACCGCCCACCGAAGGCGGTCTCGAAGGTACAGTGAGCCATGCACGTGTTTGACTGTTTTCTATGAAAGGGGAAAGAATTGAGGCATTATACAAAACTCATCCGCCCATATGTCATCTGGTCTCTGCTCATCGTGATCGTTCCTCTGGTCCTGATCATCCTGTACAGTCTGACCACAGGCGGAAATGAACTGGTAAATATCAAATTCACCGGGGAGAACTTCAAGAAGATCGGAGAGCCGATCTACATGGACGTTCTGAAGAAATCCCTGATACTGGGTGTGATCACCGTTGCCATCTGTCTGGTACTGGGATACATCCTTGCTTATGTGATCTCACGTTTTAAAGACAGCACCCAGGATCTCCTGATCCTGCTTGTAACGATCCCCATGTGGATCAATACACTGCTTCGTACCTATGCATGGATCAGCCTGCTTTCGGATAACGGCCTGATCAACCGGCTGCTGGGGGCCTTTGGCCTGGATCCGGTGACCTTTATGTACACGGACTTTGCCGTCATGCTGGGTCTCATCAGTGATATGCTTCCCTTCATGGTCATTCCAATCCATACATCCATCCGTAAGATCGATCCGTCTCTCATCGAGGCGTCTCATGACCTGGGAGCAAGCAACCGCCAGACCTTCTGGAAGGTGACCTTCAAGATGTCCATTCCGGGTGTGATCAGCGGTGTCATGATGACCTTCCTTCTGTCCATCTCAACCTTCGTTATTCCGAAGCTGTTGGGAGGAGGGCAGTACATGCTGATCGGTAACCTGATCGAGAACCAGTTTATCTCTGTGGGTAACTGGAATTTCGGCAGTGCGATCTCCATCATTCTCACGGTCATCATTTTCATCGGTATCCTTCTGATGAAGAAGTTCGATAAGGACGAGAAGGAGGAAGACTGATGGGAAAGATTAGTAAGAAGAAAAAAGCGGCGTATATCGCCTATATTGCAGTACTTTTCGTGTTCTTTTACCTGCCGATCGTGGTCTGTATGATCTATTCCTTCAATGACTCCAAGAGTCTGACCAACTGGACGGGCTTCTCCTTCCGCTGGTACGGACAGCTGATCAATGACGGAAATGTGATGAAGGCGGTCTTTGTATCCGTGACCATCGCGATCTTCGCCACCATCATTTCCACGGCGCTTGGAACACTTACGGCCATCGGTCTGTCCAAGTCCAGGAAGATCCTTCGGCAGACGGTGCTGAATGTGAATAATATCCCCATCATGATGCCGGATATCGTGACGGCCATCGGTTTGATGCTGCTGTTCTCGTCGGTTGCCATGCCGAGAGGGTATATCACCATGCTGCTGGCTCATGTGGCCTTCTGTACGCCTTTTGTCATCACCAGTGTGTATCCGAAGGTGCGGTCTCTGGATCCGGCCATCGCCGATGCGGCTCTGGACCTGGGTGCAACTCCCTTCCAGGCGCTGATGAAGGTTATCATCCCGATGCTGAAGGACGGGATCTTCGCCGGTGTGCTGCTGGCATTCACCATGTCCTTTGATGACTTCGTTATTTCCTATTTCGTAACGGGAAATGGCGTGCAGAATATCTCCATCGTCGTATACAATATGACGAAGAGAACGAACCCCACGATCAACGCACTGTCAACCATTGTGATCCTGGTGATCGCCGTTGCGCTGATCGTATCCAAGCTGATCCCGGCCATGATGAAGCGGACTGTAAGGTTCATCCTTGGCGGAATGGTAGTCCTGCTTCTCGGTATTGCGATCTTCTCCGGTATCCAGAGTGGTGGTAGAACGCTCCGCATATATAATGCAGGAGAGTATATCGATACAAAGCTGCTGGAGGATTTTGAGAAGGCAGCGGACTGTAAGGTGATATACGAGACCTTTGACTCCAATGAGAGTATGTACACGAAGTTGAAGAGCGGGGCACAGTATGACGTCCTGATCCCTTCGGATTATATGATCGAGCGTCTGATCAAGGAGGATATGATCCAGCAGATCAACAGGAGTGAGTTGAAGAATGCGGACGGACTGAATCCGTCCCTGATGGGGCTTTCCTATGATCCCAACAACGAGTATTCCGTTCCTTACTTCGCAGGATCTGTCGGAATCCTTTACGATAAGACAGTAGTCAGTGAAGAGGATGCCGAAGCTGGCTGGAATCTGCTTCGAAATACCAAGTATAAAGGCAATCTTTACATGTATGATTCCGAACGGGACTCCTTCATGGTTGCGCTGAAGGCACTTGGTTATTCCATGAATACCACGGATGAGAAGGAGATCAAAGAGGCTTATCAGTGGCTGATCGACCAGCGGAATACCATGGATGTGGTCTATGCCGGCGATGATGTGATCGACAATATGATCTCCGGAAATAAGGCCATCGCCGTGGTATACTCCGGTGATGCGGCTTATATCATGACAGAAAATGAGAATCTGGAGTACATCGAGCCGAAGCAGGGAACAAATGTATGGTGCGATGCCATGGTCATCACCAAGGAATGCAGCGACCGGGATCTTGCACAGGCCTTTATGAATTTCATGCTGGATCCTGAAAATGCATATAAGAATTCCGAGTATGTGGGCTATACCTCACCGATCCTGTCGGTTGCCGAGGAACTGGCGGAAGGAGAGTATGAGGGCATCAGCGCATATACCCCGGGATTTGACGGAGAGAAGAACGAAGTCTTCCGTTATCAGGAACCGAAGATCAAGGAGCTTTTTGCCGATCTTTGGACCAAAGTCAAAGCATACTAAGGAAATGGAAACATACTACATTTTTTGATGAAAAATGTCCTGCGATATGTTATAATATTGCAGGATATTTTTATGACAACGGGGGGCTAAAAGTGAGCAGAAAAGCTACAGACGAGCAGACTAAGATAAATGCTTCGGAGGAGAAGGTGAATTCCGGGGCTTCGGATGCAAAGGGATCCGGCGAGGCTCGGCCAAGTGAGGAACCGATCGGAGCAAAGCAGGCGATCCAGCAAAGGACCAGCAAGTGGAATAAGCAGGATATCAACAGAGGAATCATT
>CADBRW010000002.1 GCA_902797155.1 uncultured Lachnospiraceae bacterium | reverse complement strand
GCCAGAAGATCCGCTACGGAATCGTAGGTGGAGTATTTTACGTATCCACTGGTGGCCAGCTTCAGGTAGTTGTCGGCGTTGGCATATCCGCCACGGCCGCCCATATCTGCCACCTTGCTGATGTCGCCGCCTGCGGATTTCAGCAGGTGAGCGATGAAACCGGCACAGTTCATATGACTCTCTTCGCCGTATTCGCTGTAGGGACGGATCAGCATCTCCGGTTCATCCGGATAGTCCGTCATGGGGTTGAAATTCGTGTTCGTATAATCGCCCTGGTGCTTCAGCATCCACCCGATGAGGTCAGTGCAGCCCAGATACTGATCGATAGTGGGAGTGCCTTCGAGAACGGCGCCCTTCATATCCATCTGGTATTCTGTGCCTTCGATGTTGATGTAGGCACCGGGATGCAGAGTTCCGTCTGCCTCGGCATAATACCGCTTGCCGTTGGCCTCCTGCCATCCGCTGGCGGTGGTGAGGGAACCGTCATCTGCTGCCTTATAGAGGATTCCGTCATAGGAAATGTAAGTATTTTTCGCCAGCTTGCCTTCCCAGGTATAGTAATACTTTTTATCCCCCTGGGTCACGAGCTCGTCGTATTTCGGCTCTGCGGGTGCGGCCTCGGTTTTGGCTTCCGTGGAGGCGGGCGTTACGGGCTTTGCCTCGGTGGATGCAGGCTGCCGGGAGCTCTGTTCGGAGGTTCCGGTGCCGGGATCGGAGGTGTCCGGACTGCTGTCCTTTTTACCGGAGAAAATGAGCACCAGTATCACGATCAGGATGAGCAGGAGCACTGCACCGAGAATGATGCGGTTCCTGCGTACCTCGGCCTGTCGCTTCCGAAGGCGTTCCGCCCGGGCGGCATCCGGATTCCGTCTGGCATTTCCCGTGCCTGTGCGCTCTCCCGAAGCAGTTCCCTTGCGCTGGCCTCCCTGTCTGCCGGTTGATGTTCTCTGTCTTTCCCTGTTTCTGTTTTCTTCCATAGAATCTCTCATTTCTTATCAGTTTCCGTTTATGGGGATCAGGTAGACCTTTGCGATGGGGTCATGCATGGTGATCTCGGTCACGGTGTTTCCGACACTTTGGACGGAGCTCCACATTTTATTCTCCGAGGAGGTATCTCCCCAGAATATACCCAGATGGCAGTCCGGCTTATCTTCATCCTCTTTTGTTTTTACAGGATAGAGATACAGAAGATCGCCCTTGCGGGCCTTTCCGCTGGCCAGCAGATCCTCAACGGAGTCGAAGACCTCATACTGAACCAGGTCCCGGAGCGCCAGGTAGAGGTAGCTGTCGGCGTCTCCGTAGCTGCCCTCCAGCTCCATGGCGGCCACCTTCGAAAGATCACCGCCCGTCGCGTAAAACAGGTGGGAGACGAAGCCGGAGCAGTTCATGCCGCCTTCTTCTCCGTACTCACCATAGGGCTTCAGCAGATTCTCCGGAGTTTCCAGATTGTTCCAGATGCCGTCATAGGGCGTCTTCAGGTAATAGTCATTAAAATGTTCCTCCATCCAGTCATACAGATGACTGCACCCCAGATATTCATCGATCATGGGAAGTCCCGGGATCAGAGTAACATGTGCTGTCCGCTGAAGGGGCTGCTTCGCTTCTGTGGTGGCTTCGGTCTTTGCGGTGGTGCTTTTCTTTGCCACGGCAGCGGAAGGGGAAAGTGCGGTTTTCGCGGTGGTGGAAACCTCGGTGGTTCCTTCTGAGGATGTCCCGTCCGAAGATGACCTGGCCTTCTCACTGCCGCCGGACCTGAGAACCAGCCACAGGATCAACCCCAGCAGAGCGGCTGCGGCGGCGCCTATGATGAGCAGACGGATCCGCATGACTTTCCTGCGCATCGCCTTCTTCTCTTCAATTTTCTTTCTCGCCAGTTCGCGGCGTGTATCTTCGCTGCTCATGTATTTCCTTTCCTGCAAATGTGAGGCTGACCGCCGGCGCATCCGTCACGTCCGGACCCGGCAGGTATGCCTGTGGCGACGCTGTAGTACGTCAGAAATAGTAGGTCGGCAGACACATGGATATGATCTTAAAGGTCCGGTCAAAGGATGCAACATCGAAGAGCACACCGCCCAGGATAATGGCCATGGTCAGCAGTATGGGGAGCACCTTCTGATATACCGAGCTGCTTCGGATGATCACGCTGAAGAACAGCGAGTAGACGATGCAGATCAGGGTATAGAGGGCAACCTGCCCCAGTATGATAAGACCGTTTCCGCCTTCCGTGATCCAGATCACGGGCCAGGAGATCACTGCCATGGGCAGGATGCAGGAAACGATATGCAGAAGACGCATGACATAACGTTCGCTTCCCCGGAGACGGAGGTACAGACGTTCTTCGGAATCCTTTAAAAATGTGGCAATACCGATCAGCGCAGCCGTCAGGATGAAGAGTCCTGCCAGCTTACGTACCGGGATCTCCACCTTCTCCTCGCGGGTCAGTTCGTTGTAAACACCGCCGGAGGCATCCTCCACCCGGAAGACCTCTCCGCCGTTTCGGATGGCTTCGAAGATCCGGTTCATGGCCTGCTCCCTCAGGGCAGGATCGATGCTTTGATAAGCCGGTACGGATTCCATTTTCTTAATGATGATATTTGCGGCCTCTCCGCGGTAGAAGCGGCTGAAGATCTCATCCCTGCAAAGGGAGGGGAGCATGGTGGCCTGTGTACTGTATACCTGGATATGGATATCGGTCTCGGGATCCCAGGCATTTTCCGTAAATCCCTTTGGGATCACGATCCCGGAATTGGATTTGCCGGAGGAAAGCTCCAGGTACATGTCGTCCGTGCTGTCCACCGGATGAAAATGGAAAATGGAATTTGAACTGTAAAGGGACTGAACGGTTTCCTGCATGACCGGATCCGTGTCCTCGCACAGGACCGCCACCGGAAGATAGAGAGACTTCTCGGATGACGGAATCTGCCGGTAGATCACGGCAAGCAGCAGAAGTATTGCCAGCATAGCCACATTTACGGGCTGGCGGATACTACGCTTCAGCAGTATGAAAAACCGGTTGAAGAAAAGTCTCATAAGGTCCTCGCTTAAAACATGATGGCACGGGTCAGGCGGATCAGTCCGCTTACCGGATTATAATGGGACAGATTCTGCAGGAACTTCGGAAGGAAGTCCGTGGGGATCAGTCCGCCCGAGATATACATCAGCAGCACGATGCCCACCAGGATCACCAGATTGGCATAGACTGCGCTTCTTACACTGTAGGAGAGAAGCA
This sequence comes from uncultured Lachnospiraceae bacterium, assembly GCA_902797155.1. Lineage (GTDB taxonomy): Bacteria > Bacillota > Clostridia > Lachnospirales > Lachnospiraceae > Eubacterium_Q. The sequence goes on along the minus strand of CADBRW010000002.1, from coordinate 3,820 downwards.
GGATAAAGGCTCCGATCACCATCAGGACCGGAAGGATCGCCACAAGGGACAGGACCTTCGGCTGCACGCCGGCGATGAGAAGTCCTGCAAAGATCACCAGGTAAGCGGCATACAGCAGAAATACGGTGCTGATCCATTCACTGCATGCGATGCCGAAGCGGTTCACGCCGCACCCGCGCTGGCGGATCACGTAGGCTTCCTTCTTTCCCTGGTAGAAGGAGGTCAGGATGAAACAGAGGAAGCTGAGCACCAGAAGAGTGTAGCTTCCGGCCAGCTGCTTCGACAGGGGAAGCCCTGCCAGGTCATCAAAGGCCTTGGATTCAAAAAGATTTTCTCTGGCAAGCACATAGGCCAGATTGTTGCTGGCGATCCGGGAAGCAAACTCCCTGCCGGCCTCGGAGTCGACTCCCAGCTCTGCGCTGGCCTGTTGAATGGCGTATTCCGCCGCCTGTGCGGTGCCCAGCATATCTGCACTGGAGAGCAGAAGGTCGTTGATGATGTGCTCCTCCAGCGTATCATTTCCCTGGAAAATGATACGGACAGGATCGTTCTGCCCGCTCATGACGGATCCCACGAAGTTCTCGGGAATCAGGATCAGAGCGGTGATCTCGCCGTTCTTTAAGGCCTCCATTCCGGCCTCTTCCGTTTTCAGCTCGCGGATATCCAGAGTTTCCCGGAAGCTGTGCATATCCTCCACAAGCTTGAAGCCGAAGGCGGTATCTTCATTGTCCCCGGGCATATACAGTCCCACGGGAACCTGTTCATACTGATTGGGATTGAAGAAGAGCTGCTCCCCGTTCTTGATGATCACGAGAGAGACCAGCAGGAAGAGAAGGGTATAGAGGAGCGTGGCGGGGATGATATGGATCGCCCGCCTGAGATCTGTGCGTATGGTTCTTGTAAGTTGTGCCAGATTCATTTCCCTGTTACTCGCAGTTCCTTCCTAATCGTTTGCTTCCTGCCCCTGCCGGAGAAGCTCCGGTATGGAAATGTCGGAAGGAAGATCCTTCAGATTGGTGCAGGCCTGATTCTGCAGCAGCCAGACTTCGTCGCAGAATTCAAAAAGCTTCTCATCGTGGGAAGCGATCACCAGCATCCCGCCGTTGGAGCGGAAGGATGCGATATAATCCAGGATGGATTTCTTCGCCAGCATGTCCAGAGCGGCCAGAGGCTCGTCCAGAAGCAGGACATGGGGCTTGTTGATCAGAACGGTGGCGATGGAAAGGCGCTTCTTCATACCGCCGGACATGCTGCGTACCGGAATCTCCAGAAAGGTGTGAACACCCAGAATGGACAGATTGGTATTCGTCAGCGTATCATAAATAGAGGCTTTGTCCAGAGGAGTCCACAGACGGAGGTTGTCCATGGCGGACAGCTCCTCGATCAGGGCATTTTCCTGAGTGACATAGCCGATGTTTTCCTGAAATGCTTTCGGGTCCTCCCGATAGGTTTTTCCGTTCAGGGTAATGGATCCCGCGCTGGCTGACTTGGCGCCTGCGATGGCGGACAGCATGGTGGATTTACCGGATCCGTTCAGGCCCAGGAGTCCGATGCACTGTCCGGGTTTTGCGGAAATGTTAACACCCTTCAGGATGACCTTCTTTCTATATTTAAGTTCTACATCTTTCAGCTCCAGCATGAAGCGTTCCTCCTAATAGGGCTGATCCTCCTCGATCACATGGAAATCCAGATAATCAAAATCAATGGTTTCTATAAAGCTGTCAGCCGTAAAACGTGTACGTGCATGACGGATGAAGTCCTTTTTGTTCAGGTCCAGCCAGATGGGAATGGCCAGGTCCAGCCGGTGGCAGCCCTCCTCCAGCGCCCGGTAGACCTTGTGGGTCCGGGTCTCCTCAGGATCATCTATCTCCACCACGGTATCCTGTACCAGACGGGTCTCTTTCATGATTTTCATCCAGACTCGAAACATAATTTCCTCTATTTTCGTTTTATTTCAATTTGATTTCAGTTTTGTTTTGCAGTATTATGAAAGGGTGTTTGACGTTCATATTTTAATAAAGTTTTAACACCCGGTTTCAAAGTATTTTAAAATATTCTCAATAAGTATATCACAATTTCAACATAAAAAAAGATTAAAGTTGGGACATACTTTGAGGAAGAGGAGGCAGACAGTATGAACGACGATTTTGGAAGCTTTTCTTACGGAGATGAAATTGAAACACCGCGTCAGACACAGACACCCGAGACTCCTCAGGTGCTGCAGAGCCAGACGCCTGCTCAGCCGCAGAAGCGCTGGACACCGGAGCCATATAAAGAGAAGATATATAATGCACCGAACTACGTGAGGACGGATTATTCCAGACAGGATTATCTGAAGCCGACGGAGAACAGGTCGCAGAATCACGGAGCGGTTCCATCCGGGACAGTGACTCCTCCGACACCGAAGAAGCCGAAGAAGGATCAGGATTCCTTCGGAAAGAAGCTACTTCGTGTGGCAGCCCTTGGCCTGGTTTTCGGTCTGGTGGGCGGAGCTGCATTCCTGGGCGTGAATTCCTTCTCGAAGAAGGATGCGGATAAGGATACGACCACTCAGTCTTCCACGGAGACACCCGGTACAACGGAAGCGTCCACCGGTAATGCCACCGTAAAGCAGCAGGAGGTTGTGAACACAGACGGATCCTCCACCACGATCAATTATGATGTGGCGGAGATCGTAAAGAAGGCACAGCCATCCATCGTATCCATCACCACGAGAGTGAAGACCCAGTATCAGTATTTCTATCAGCAGTTTGAGCAGGAGTCAACCGGTGCGGGCTCCGGTATCATCATCGGGTATGAGGATGACGGATCGAAGCTGTATATCGCGACCAACTATCACGTGATCGAGGGTGCGACGGAGATCAATGTAGGCTTCAATGACGGACAGATCCTGAAGGCTACGGTTACCGGTTCGGATAAGAACAACGACGTTGCAGTGGTTGAGATCCCGACAAAGGATATCCCGGACAGTACTGCCAATGCCATCAGCATCGCGGCTGTGGGAGATTCCGATAAGCTTCAGGTGGGTGAACCGGCCATCGCCATCGGAAATGCCCTGGGTTACGGACAGTCCGTAACTGTTGGATACATCAGCGCACTGAACCGTTCCATCACCGGAAGCGACGGAAGCTACATCCAGACGGATGCAGCCATCAACCCCGGTAACAGCGGCGGAGCCCTGATCAATTCCAAGGGTGAGGTCATCGGGATCAATTCCGTAAAATATGTGGACAGCAAGGTCGAAGGCATGGGCTTCTCCATCCCCATCAACCGCGCCATCGGTATCATTGATAATATCGTTGACGGAAAGTCCACAGGTAAGGTATATATCGGCATCAGCGGAGCCAACATCAACAGTGAGTATTCCCAGATCTACGGATTCCCGGAGGGTGCTTATGTTAAGACGGTGACCAGCGGCTCTCCGGCTGAGCGCGGCGGCATCCACGAAGGCGACATCATCGTGGCTATTGAAGGAAAGAGTACTCTGACCATGGAGCAGTTCATCGAGACTCTGCAGGAGTATAAGGCAGGAACCGTGGTTGAGATCACGCTGTATCGCGCAAATTCCCGCGGACAGTACGAGAAAATGACCGTGTCGGTGACCACGGCCGAGGAGTAAGTCTCCGGTATGCCGTATCCACGACACAACAGGAGTAGATATGTACAAATTGATCGCAACCGATCACAGAGCCAGGAGTGCGCACTTTGAGACACCCCACGGAGTGATCGAGACACCGGTTTTCATGAATGTGGGAACCGTGGCAGCCATAAAAGGAGCAGTGAGTGCCGAGGACCTGGAGGGAATCGGCACTCAGGTGCT
>CADBRW010000001.1 GCA_902797155.1 uncultured Lachnospiraceae bacterium | reverse complement strand
GCGACCATCCTGTCCGCAGCCATGATGCTCCGCTACAGCTTCGATCTGGATAAGGAAGCGGATGCCATCGAGAATGCCGTAAAGAAGGTTCTGGAGGAAGGCTATCGTACCATCGACATCGCGAAGCCGGGAGAGCCCCAGGTGAAGACGGATGAGATGGGAACCCTGATCGCAGAAAGGATCTAAGACATAGAAGAGTGACAATGAAAGGAGAACACAATGCAGAGTGATAATATGAAATGCGGTCTGCAGCAGGCACCGGCACGGTCTCTGCTGAACGCACTTGGATATACCCATGAAGAGATAAAGAAGCCGATGGTCGGTATCGTCTGTTCTTATAATGAGATCGTGCCCGGTCATATGAATCTGGACAAGATCGCCGAGGCTGTTAAGCTCGGTGTTGCAGAAGCCGGTGGTACACCGGTCATGTTCCCGGCCATCGCCGTCTGCGACGGTATCGCCATGGGACACATCGGAATGAAGTACAGCCTGGTGACCCGTGACCTGATCGCGGATTCCACAGAGGCCATGGCCATTGCCCATCAGTTTGATGCCCTGGTTATGATCCCCAACTGTGACAAGAACGTACCCGGCCTTCTTATGGCAGCGGCACGTGTAAATGTTCCTACCGTATTCGTATCCGGCGGCCCCATGCTGGCCGGCCATGTAAGGGGACGGAAGAGAAGTCTGTCCTCCATGTTTGAGGCGGTGGGCGAATATACTGCCGGCAAGATCACCGAGCAGGATGTAACGGATTTCGAGGAAAATGTATGTCCCACCTGCGGTTCCTGCTCCGGTATGTATACCGCGAACTCCATGAACTGCCTGACAGAGGTCCTGGGAATGGGACTTCCCGGAAACGGAACCATTCCTGCAGTTTACTCCGAGCGTCTGCGTCTTGCAAAGAAGGCAGGCTATGCGGTAATGGATATGCTGGCGAAGAATATCCGTCCGAGAGACATTATCACAAAGGATGCGATCCTGAACGCACTTACCGTAGATATGGCACTGGGTTGTTCCACCAACTCCATGCTGCATCTTCCGGCCATTGCGCATGAGATCGGATTTGATTTCGATATCTCCTTTGCAAACCCCATCAGTGAGAAGACTCCGAATCTCTGCCATCTGGCACCGGCAGGCCCCACCTATATGGAGGACCTGAATGAAGCCGGCGGCGTATATGCGGTGATCAGGGAGCTGTGCGATCTCGGACTGATCAATGAAGACTGCATGACCGTTACAGGCAAGACCATCGGTGAGGCTGTAAAGAATGCTGTAAACCGGAATCCGGAGGTTATCCGGCCGACGGACAATCCGTATTCCAAGACCGGCGGACTTGCTGTTCTGAAGGGCAACCTGGCACCGGACGGTTCAGTGGTAAAGCGCTCTGCAGTTGTTCCTGAGATGCTGAAGCATGAAGGACCGGCCAGAGTCTTTGATTCCGAAGAGGATGCCATTGCAGCCATCCTGGGCGGAAAGATCGTAGAGGGTGATGTTGTAGTCATCCGTTACGAGGGCCCGAAGGGCGGACCCGGTATGCGTGAGATGCTGAATCCCACCTCTGCCATCGCAGGTATGGGCCTCGGATCTACCGTTGCCCTGATCACTGACGGACGTTTCTCCGGAGCCAGCCGTGGCGCATCCATCGGCCATGTATCTCCCGAGGCAGCTGTGGGCGGCCCCATCGCACTGGTGGAAGAGGGCGATATGATCGAGATCGATATCAACAACTATGCCATCACGCTGAAGGTCAGCGACGAGGAGCTGGCTAAGAGGAAGGCCGCATGGACACCACGTGAGCCGAAGGTGACCACCGGATACCTGGCACGGTATGCATCCATGGTTACCAGCGGAAACCGCGGCGCGATCCTCGAGATTCCTAAGAATTAATTTGAAATCTTCTTCTTGATACAGAGGAAGTTTAGTGCTATATTATTTACATTTCTAACGTAACAGCGACTATTCGCTGCCAGGAGGATACTATATGAAACAGCTTACAGGTTCAGAAATCGTTATCGAATGTCTGAAGGAACAGGGCGTAGATACGGTATTCGGATATCCGGGAGGAACCATCCTGAATGTCTACGATGCACTCTACAAGCATTCTTCAGAGATCCATCACATCCTGACCAGTCACGAGCAGGGAGCTGCCCATGCGGCAGACGGATATGCCAGAGCCACCGGTAAGGTTGGTGTCTGCATGGCTACCAGCGGACCGGGCGCCACAAATCTTGTAACCGGTATCGCAACCGCATACATGGATTCCGTACCTCTCGTAGCCATCACCGCAAATGTAGGTGTTGCCATGCTGGGTAAGGACAGTTTCCAGGAAATTGATATTGCCGGCGTGGTTATGCCCATTACAAAGCACAGTTTCATCGTAAAGGATGTGCATCAGCTGGCAGAGACCATCCGTCGTGCGTTCACCATCGCAAAGAGCGGTCGTCCCGGCCCGGTTCTTGTGGATATCACAAAGGACGTAACTGCTGCAAAGGCAGACTACGCACCGAAGAAACCTGCTGCCATCAAGAAGGTGACAGACACCATCAAGGACGAGGATATTGATACGGCAGTTGAAATGATCAAGGCCTCCAAGCGCCCCTTCGTTCTGGTGGGCGGCGGTGCAACCATTTCCGGTGCATCGGCAGAGCTGAAGACCTTTGTTGATCTCATTGATGCTCCCGTCTGTGATACCCTGATGGGTAAGGGCGCATTTGACGGAACCAATTCCCGGTATACCGGTATGATCGGTATGCACGGTACCAAGGCTTCCAACTTCGGTGTGAATAAAGCCGACCTGCTTGTCGTTGTAGGTGCGCGTTTCTCTGACCGTGTGATCGGAAATGCCGCAAAGTTTGCGACAGGTGCAAAGATCCTGCACATCGACATCGATGCGGCTGAGATCAATAAGAATATCTGCGTAAATTCCAGCATTATCGGTGATGCAAAGGAGATCCTGAAGCGGATCAATGCCAAGCTGACACCGTCCAGAAAGGCATCCTGGATGAAGGAGGTCCGCACACTTGTGAAGGATTATCCCATGACCTACGATATGAAGCATCTTACCGGTCCGGCCATCATCAGCAAGATCTACGATGCCACCAAGGGTAAGGCCATTATCACAACGGATGTAGGCCAGCATCAGATGTGGGCAGCACAGTACTACAGCTATGCAAAGCCGAGACAGTTCCTTTCCTCCGGCGGACTGGGTACCATGGGCTACGGCCTGGGCGCAGCCATCGGTGCGAAGACGGGACAGCCCACAAAGACAGTTATCAATATTGCCGGTGACGGATGCTTCCGTATGAACCTGCAGGAGCTGGCAACCGCATCCCGTGAGAACATCCACGTGATCGAGATCGTCATCAACAACCACGTGCTGGGTATGGTACGCCAGTGGCAGACCCTGTTCTATGGAAAGCGTTATTCCAACACCATGCTGAATGACAAGGTCGACTTCCAGAAGGTGTCCGAGGGACTTGGTGCAACTGCCTACACCGTAAAGACGGTGGAAGAGTTCGACAAGGCACTGGCTGCAGCATTGAAGGGCAAGGGCCCGCAGGTCATCGATTGCCAGATCGGCATGGATGACAAGGTATGGCCCATGGTAGCACCGGGTGCGGCCATCGAGACATGCTTCGACACCGAGAAGGATGCTCCCAAGTAGACGCGCAAGCATTGAGCCATGCGCATACGATCGATATGCCGTGCGGGAGCTTGCTCCCGGGCACGGCAATATCGAAGCGTATGCATACGGCGATAGCCGTGACTCGACGGATACGAAGTATCCGGAGAGACGCGCAAGGCTAATAATGAAGAATAATAAATCATTAAGATCATAATATGGAGGATATATAAAAATGGCACGAGTATTTAACTTTTCAGCTGGACCATCGGTTCTTCCGGAGGTTGTTCTGAAGCAGGCAGCCGAGGAAATGATGGACTACAAGGGAAGCGGCATGAGCGTTATGGAAATGAGCCACCGCTCCAAGGTCTATGACAACATCATCAAGGAAGCAGAG